>NZ_JBEJZY010000018.1:0-88979 GCF_040256935.1 Photorhabdus viridis | reverse complement strand
AGTTCTTCTAAATTAAACATGCCTGAGGATCTCCACGATTTTGTTTTCTTTGACAAAAACTTTGATCGTGCCTCAGGCACTTAGTTCCCTTCTTAAGCAAACCTCAGGTTAGTTATATACCCTATGGATTTCAGATGCATCGTGACGGCAAGGGAGTGAATCCCCGGGAGCATAGGTAACTCTGTGACCGGGGGGAGTGCAGAATATGCAAGTCTTGAAGAAACCGCTTATTTGTTACGCTCATCAGCTAATGCAAAACATTTACTTAAATCAGTAGTTTTCCTTCAGCTAAATTTCTATCATTATCCTTAAAATTGACAAATTCATCATTATAATCACTATCATTAACATATCCTGCATGAGCAGCGAAATTACGTTGTTTTGTTGCAGATTTTTGCTGACCAAATTGTCTTGAAGAGTTGAGGATTAATTACGTCTTTGCACTAAAATCAGATAGCTTCGGTGTTTTCTCTTATAAGCAGACGTGACTGCTTTGGAATCAGGAATATCTAGATGTAATGCATCTAATAATGTTTCATCTGAATTTTTGTTTTCGCAAGATTTGCGTATTTTTTTATAAATATAATTTTTGAACATTTACAAGTCCTCTATAATGGTTGAACTTGTTAAATATTAAATCATCATTACGATGATTTAATATTTAACAGGAGAATGGATTATTTAAAGGAATACGAACATGTTTACTTCCAGATTAACGATGTTGCACTTATTATGTGAATCTACCATATTTAATTATTTGTTAGGTGAGTGATTTCTATTATTTTAGTATAAAAATAATTTTTAATCCCAGTTGACTTATCATAATTTTCTTTAGAAACAATAATGCCAATGTTTATTGAAAATAAAATTAATCGGAATGTAACATTTAGTTTATGTTGGCGTAGATCAATATATTTTCAATATTTCTGCAAGTGATTTTAATAATGGAGAGGAGGAAATAAATAAAAGTGCGCCACAGGTGGCGCAAAAATTATTTGGTCTGGCTTGATATTGTATTGTTATTGGCTACCCATTGGTTGGGTATTATTGATACGAAAAAAATATGATACGAAATACAACATATAAAGATTGGTTAATCTCTTTTATTCCTTTGGACCAGGCATTTTATGCCAGGTGTTTGTGCCTTTCTTTTTGTATGAAGTGATATAATTCAGGGGAATCGGGGTAATAAATGTCAGCTCTTCTGTACGTGTGGGCATCATTGCGACGAATTCTGATTGTTGAAGAGTCTGATGGCTCATCAAAAATGCGGGATAATTAATTCCTCTTTTATCTTGCCTGATTTCTTGACCAATAGTTTCTCTACTCATCTCCTGCGGTTTTAGTTCAGGAATTTCCATCTTGTACAGGTAGGCAGCGTGTCCCCCATATCCACCACAATCTGTATTTATTCCTGTGGATACATAGTTCTGATTTGGACTCCTGACATGTCCTGCCATATGCGCTGATGGTCCATCACTAATAAATGCATCCGTCAATGCATTCTTAACCTCGGTAACATGCTTTTTTGACCATGGATAAAATCCACCTGCTGCTACGATTTTTTCAGGATCCCGATTATCTGCTCTAAAAACAATGACGTCTTTTTGAGCTGTCAATTCTACTTCATGTTTGCCGACAGATAAAGTTGAAGATGTTATGTCATTAAAGCTTGATGTTAATAATGTTTCTGAATCTATAGTGGAAGATGTTGATTGATTAGCGGCTGATATTGAACTTTCCGCAGTTGTAATAACGGGAAGTTTTTTTCCCTGTAAAAATTCTGGCTTTGGTTTTGGCTTTGGTTTATTAATATTTATAGAAGAGCTGCTTGATGAAGAGGGCATCGCAAATTGGGAAGAGGTTTTTGGGGTGTCGGATAATCCTTTTGCATTCAATGCCCTTATACGTTCACTTATTGTCAATGTACGGTTAGTCGGATCCAAATTATCAGTTTGTGATGAGCTTTCTTTTTGTTTTTCACCTTTGTTAGATTCGTTTTCCATATTATCACCTATTTGTTTTGAGTAAGAATGATATTTGTGAGTAAATAATTATATTAATAGCCTATATTTAATTCAATAGTCTTACCCTATAGCACAATGCTGTATGTTTTTATTTTTTCATTTAACTGTCTGTATTTAATGAGTGAATCACAAAATGGATATTTTAATTGAGAGATATTTTCAGACATGTCTTATTTTTTAATAAATATTTTGTCACAATAATAATCTGATTAATCAGAAAAATAACAAAATAGATGTATTTAAAAAATAAATTATTATTTGGAATGGGAAAATAGGGGCGGCATTGCTACTTCCCAGATATTTTCCCTGATTTGGTAGGGTGAAGTGATTGTGGTTAAATGGCGCTGTTTTTGTATTTTAAACGGTTTTAATTATCCTTGCATAATTAACTTTCTCTATTCTCTGATGAAAGTTTTGATACTTGTTTATTAATGCTATTAATTCTGATTTCTATTTTATTTCTTGCCCTTGCTAATGTATCTAAGGTTAATTTCTCTCCCTTTATTTTAGAGGAAAACCCTGAAAGGCTCATTCCATCATTTCCATAGTTTTTACGCATAAATGTGACGGCATCAGAATGGCTTTCATTGAGAACCTCACGGATACTATTGGTGAAATCTAATATATGTCTGGCTTTATCATCACTCAATCCTGCTAATGCTTTATGATGCGATATGGCCAGTTCAGCAAGTTTATAGGCAGGAATTTTTGCCGGTGATATTCTACTGACAATTTGTGACGTTATTAAACCGCCAGTCGTCACTTTTAGATTGTCTTTATTACCGATCTTTTTCTTTATTGCTTTTAAGATAGGGTTTTTATCGTAATGATTGATATCAAATATCATGTTTCTTGTTTTAGGGTAAGGGTGTGCGATTTCCAATTTCTCATTTAATTTTTCAATCGCTGTGTCATTAAGATAATTTAATCCTGTTCCGGCTAATGCGCCAATACCCATGCCCGCCAGAGTACCAATACCCGGTGCTATAGCACTTCCTATGGCTCCGCCAATAGCGCCGCCGGCTATGCTGCCTCCCGTATTTAATAGGGTTTGTAATGCAGTCGTCCCTATATTTTTAGCCGTATTACTGACAGCAGATTCATGGGAGTCCATTGATTTTAAGGTCCAATCTAATTGTTTTAAGTGACCTTTAACCACAACCATCCATTTGTAATATTCGGAAATATTCTCTTTCCAAAATGTATATTCATTAATTTGGTCTGAACTAACAGCACTATTTCCCCTCATGTGATTTAAGTCCAATCCCATACCTAACGATGTGCTACCTATATTATTCTCATCATGTTCAGTCTGTATTGATGATCTTTTAACGCTATTCTCTGAATGTTTGGCATTTTCACTGTGTTTTTTGTTTGGCATATTACCACCTTTTTATTTATCCAAGGTAAGTCTATAAATTAAGATATTATTGGCGGGTGAAATTTTCCCAGCATCATTATTTCAGGCAGATTATAACAACCGTTTTTTAAGTGAATTGATAACCTTAATGGTATTGCCTTTTTTGCCAGGCGAAACAATAGCATCCTCCGATAATACCTTGATGTTCACCTTGCCTTTATCATCCCTGGCTAGCAGCGCGTAGCTGTAACCTGCTCTGATAGCCAGTTTTTCAGGCTTGATTTCGTCATAATTAAAAACGCTGACATTTTCTGCTGTGTTATCAATCACAACGCCCGGTTTTCCCATATAGGTAATGACACTTTGATCATACTTGGCGAAAATATTCACTAAATCATTATTGTGTTCACCAACCGTAACCGGCTCGCTATCCGGTAAAAGGGCTTGATGGCTCTGATTGGTCGTGACAACCCCCTGCCGTCCTGTTTTCCATTCATCATCACCCGGTTTCTGCCCTGTATGATAGGCAAAGAAATTGTTATCTTTCACCGCATACATCATGGTACAGCCGCTCAATGCGCCGGACGTGATAATGACCGGACATTCAGGTCGTATATCCTCCAAAGCAATTTTTATCCCCACGGTTCCCGATGCGCCATTAACCACATTTATACCGATGATATTGGGATCCAGGGTATTTTCTCCCCAATGTACGCCGATTGTTGCCGAACCTGATTCGGAAGAGGTGACTTGGTCGCCGCTAAATCCGGCAATAACGCCATGGAAAGGATTTTTATGATTGGCGTGGCTATCTTTCAGCGGCATCGGCTGTGCAAGCTGATGGTGACTGTCATAGCGATGAGCGATGACCGGTAGGGTAATTGGTGCCTCCTCGCTGCCTACCAATAGCCCCCTATTTTTCAGCGGGGAAATATGCCCTTTGTTAAGCTCTCTATCCGCGAGAAATTGTTTTAATCCTTTAGTTTGCTTGCTTTCATGGTCTTTTTTCACTGGCTGGAGGGGCAGCGGCTCATTTCCATCAGAAAAGTCTGATAATGGCGATATTTTGGCGGTATTTTTAGAACGTCGTCTGGACGTTGTCTGAGAATTAGCACGTTTGAACATGAATAAGTCCTCTTAAGTTAATTATTTAATCACATACTGTTTTATATTGGCGATTCTTGTGATGTTTTATATCGAGATAATGCTGATAAGAAATTACTTCCCGAACTGAACATCTCCTGCGCCATCTAAATCGGCACACAATTTATCTTTCAGAACTTGATTTATTTGCGAGTTGTCAAGGTGAGGTATTTGATCCACAGAAGCGGAGACTTTGCTGATGGGTATTACACTGTCTTCAATATTTTGCAGTTTCATTGGTACGGTAATGGAATACATTAAAGAGAGACGCGGGCGATTACCAAGAGCTTGCCAAAAGTTACCCAGGCTGTTTAAGTTTTCCTGTTGTGGAATAATCCGGGTGTAGGCGCCGGGAATGCCGGTTAATTGGCGATTATTAATTAATGCATTTAAAACCTGTGTCATCACTTGTGCTGCTTGATTATTGGGCTGACTATTCGGGCTGGAACTGTCGCTTGATGGTTTACTGGCATCCCAGTAAGTCATTAAATAGAGACAATTGATATTTACCCATCCCGGCAATAATGTGCTGGTCATCGGGTTATAACGTCTTGGTTCAGCAGAGCGTAATTGTAGATCTTCATTGATATCATAAAGAAATACACTTACTGTCGGTTCTGATTGAGTGGAATTAATTTCGGGTAGATCAAAACGTATATCAATCTTATTCCCATTGGTATTTAAATACTGGGATAAAATATTATTTAATGCGGTATTAACTTCAATAATAGCATTGTCGGAAGCAATGATACTTGTCATGTTGACTCCAATCTTATTAATTTATTAAAAAACCAGTCGGCCTGTTTTATTTAATTCAAGTGTAACTGCACGATCTATATGTTTATTTTCGATTTGTTCACTGTGATCATGTTTCGCTAACATTGATGCTAGTAAAGCAATATTTCTAATGTTAGCGCCGGTCAAGTCAGCTCGTTTAGCCAGATGTTCAAAATCAAGTTCATCGGATAGTTTAAGCTGTTCAGGCCAAATGACTTGCCACATCTTTTTACGTAACGTTTCATCAGGATAAGTGAAACGAGTAATAAAGGTGAAACGACGGTTAAATGCACTGTCCAAATGACTGCGATTGTTGGTAGCTAAAATCACCAACCCGGGATAATTTTCCAGCCGCTGTAATAAGTAAGAAACTTCAATATTGGCGTGTCTGTCTTGGGCGTCTTTGGTTTCACTGCGTTTGCCAAATAAGGCATCGGCTTCATCGAAAAACAGTACGCCGGAATCCGCTTCGGCTAGGTCGAAAATCCGGGAGATATTTTTTTCCGTTTCACCGATGTATTTATTCACCACGGTAGAGAGATCCACTTTAATTAAATCAACACCAAGATGCCCGGCAATCACTTCTGCGGCCATGGTTTTGCCGGTCCCGGATTCGCCGTAAAATAGCGCGCTAATGCCGGTGCCGTAGCCTATTTTTTCCCGAAATCCGGTGGACAGAATCTGATCACGGTAATGAATAGCCGCGATAATTTCTTGTAATTGTTGAGTTAATGCATCTGAAATGACTAAATCATTAAAGTTGCGTTTAGCGGTTATTCTCTGGGCTAATTTGCCGAAATTTTGTTGAGCGCGAAAACTTAATGCCTTATGCAGATCGGTTTCTGCTAATTGGCCTTCTGGTTTCCGTAGTATTTGATATTGGTATGCTTCTTCAATAATCAGTGGTAATGTTTCCGCTGTAAATGAAAAACGCTGACACAATTGAGTGATGCTCATTTCCTCGATGATATTATCCGGCAAGTTTGTTTCCAGCATCGATTTTTTATCTGCCAGTGTGAGGGCCGGCATATCAATTTGCACCATTGGCAGATGTTTAATCCAGACTAACGCCTCTCCCGGCTCTACCAGACAAATGGTTTTTAATCTTGGTTGATTCAATAAAGTGGATAATTCGCTATGCGATATTTTCTTTTCATCTGTGAGTAAAGAAAAGTGACGGATTAATAAGCAAGCATTGTGTAGTCGGGCTTCCCGTACTACGGCTGTCAGTAAGTTAGATATTGTGGTTTGGCTCTCTTCGTCAGGCAGGAGAGCTAAATCGAGAGTTAAAGTATTAATATTATGTGATTCCATAATATGACTGACCGCTATTTCTCTGGCGCTGTCCTGTTTTCCTCTGAGTATAACCAGTGGGTGAATATCGTCTGTTTTATTTAGTAATATTTTTTCAAGTGAATGATAAAGGGTTTGTGGGTACCAACTCTCTGAGTCTGGAGTACACCAATAAACACAGGTTGTCAGAGGCGGTAAAATAACCTGTTGTCCGGATAGAAAATGCCAGACAGCGCTGTGAGTTAAAAATTGCGTTTGTAGCCAGATAGGTTCTTCGTGGTGATTGATTCGTAATAGTTGGTTACTGATTAACGGTGTTTGCGGTAAAAAGCTGTTTTGCACTAATTGCCGGTCACTTTGGCGTTGGCTGAATAGTTCAATCGCTAAAGCAAAACTTGGCCACTGTTTTTTACTGTTACCATTGAGAGCAGCAAATAGTGCATGATAACGGCTGTCGAAATGGGGTAATAAACCCAATAGCAAGGCATCCCGTTCAAATTCAGTCAGTTCAAAACGCTCAACTAATAGTGACAATGGATCAATGGCAGGGTTTTGCGCTGTTTCTGGGTAGCTAATAATAGCTTCCGTTTTAATTAGCCAATGGGGAATGCCTTGTGGTTTTGTCAGACGTTGTTCTAATTCATCTTCGGCGAGTAAAAAGCTTTCCGGTAAGGAATCGTATTTGTCGCACTTTTGGTAATAGTAATGTTGTAACCGCAGATCGATACGTTCCAAATGGGGATAAATCCAGTGTGATTTTGTCGCTATATCGTGGTTAATTGTCAGTGAGTAATCCATATAAACCTTCTAAGTATTTTGCCAGTCAATGCGTAAAGGGCGATCCAACCAGGGAAGTTTGGCGATATTTAATGGCCACGGCCAATCAGCCAATAGCACATCAAACGGCTGATGCTGGATGGTGATTTTGATTGCTTGCTCGTCTGCCAGTAATTCACCCGGTCGTTGTAAAAACAGTTGGCGGACATCATTACGGCTTAATTTTTTCCAGCCGGGAAGTTGGCGGATAACGGCATCCAGCCATTGATCTGCTAGCAATTGTTTTTCCGGCTCGATAGGGATTGATTTAATATCTTTATCGGCCATTAATCCACACAGAAGGTAATTTAGTACTTTTCTTTCTGCTGGTCTCTCTTCGGTGCCCCAAATCAGGTAGTCAAGTAAATTAATAGCATTGAACTGAGCCTGACGATGGATAAATTTCTGTGCTTCAAGCAGGCCAAATTGATTAAACAGCGTGGGTAGCATCGGCCACAGAATTAATATCCCGGCATTATTTACTGGGCGTGGAAGAGGGTGTTCAGGTAATAAATCCTGCTCAGCGTGTGATTCGTTGATGGTTTGAAGTGGGTTGTGGTTATTTCCTCTGATAACCGATGGGTTATCTGGTATTGATAATGCTTGCGGGTCTTCGTCGGTGACTTTTTGATTTGTCGGATGTTGATATTGCTGAATGTTTGAAGAGTTAGCGCCATTCATGAAGGGGTTTATCTCAGATCTATTTTTATCCGTGTGGTTTGGCATAAAGCATTCCAATAGATACTGGTGTTCTTCAACCGACAGGTGCTTTTTGCAAAGCCGTGAAACAGCAGCTGTTTGCCAGAGTTGTTTTAGCCAACTATTTAATGGGATATTGTCGGTCATAGCCTGGCGAAATAATGTAATAACAGGCGTAGCATTAAGTGTACCGTTATTGAGCTCAGTGGTAATACGCGAGATGACTTTCGCATCGGGTTTAACTATTTCCTGTGCATTATGCCGCTGTATATATTCCAGTGCATTGAGTATTACTTGCCCGGAGGAGGCAAGCCTCTCCTGATGTTGTGGTTTGTTTATTCTTTCGGATAATCTGCGGTTGATGGCGTTCAATAAAGCGGGTTGTCTGATAGCTAAAAGCCGTTGCAGGCTATGTTCAGATAAACAGCTTTTTGCTAATAATAACGCTGATTTGTTTTCTATCCGTGTTAATTGATTTATTAATTGCTTAATCTTGATATCACTGTTTTTATGATTTTCTATTGCCTCCGCTGGATTTAATTGGGCCTCTTTTTGATATAAGAAGTGAATGAAACTCTCTACATCAATGAAATTATTAGCGCCAGATAAAGAAGAATTATGGGTAATTTTATTTGGCATTGGTGCATTCAGGCGAATTTCTTCCTTATTATTTGTCTGATATTGGCTTAGTACTTTAATTAATGCAACCTTGAGGCGAGCGGGAAACAATGAATTGAAATCGTGAAAATTTATTTCACCAAGATCCAAGGTTAATGTTTCTAAATAGATATCTTGATTAATAGGATGTTGAGTAAAGAATGTATTGAATAAGTTGTTTATATTGGCTTGATTAAGCAGGGAGCCATGCAATACTTTTTTAGCTACCTGTTGATTATTAGCCTCAATAGTAATGGTAATCCGATTTAACAGATTTGGCTCCGAAGTCATATTGATATGTCCTTGCTAATTATCGAATAATAAATGGTTTAAGTTTATTTGTGTTGAGCCTAATTAAAGCTTCATAATAAAAGCAAGAATATAATAAGGGGGAATAATATTAGCATTAGCATCAACAGCATGGGTGTGTTCCCCCCCATTCCCAGTACTAGATGTGTAAAGGTAATGAGGGCTAACATCGTTTCCTGAAAAAAGGTTTCTTTTTCCACCTATTGTAGCGCTCATAAAATCAAGTTTACCGGGGTTATTATCAATTTGTTTGCTTTCTTTTGTCTCTTTAATATCGCCATATCTTGAGCCTGTACCATTATAGTAAGCCATTCCCCCGATATGTTTGTGTTCTGGTATTTGGCTTAGGGAGAGTTTTGTGCCTTTTATTGTGACCGTGAGTTTTTTATTTGTTGTGCTTATTTTGAACTCTTTAGCATTGATACTACCTGAAGCTTTGTCATTACTCTTTCCATTAATACCAGAAAAATTCCCACCTAAAATAAACCGATCGATTAAATCTGGTGTATCATTCTTACCATCACATAATGCCCATCCTGTAGGAGCGCTATTGCCAGAAAACATCACAATCATTCCTTTGGGGAGTACTTTGTTGGGATCAATACTGACGCCGTTTGAATCAACAGTGATACCATCACCAGGTTTGACTGACACTGTCTGGTTACCTACAATAATGCCATCACCCTGACCAACGGTTATTCCTCCGGTTTTGTCAACCAGACCATCATTAAGTTGTACAGAAAAAATATTATTTTGTAGTGTTAATGGAGAATAACGGGAATTGTTGGTTTTCCCAATATTTAAACTGACACCGTTACTGTCTACTTTAATGCCGTTACCTGCTTTAACTTTTACTCCTTCATTAACTATTTCGATACCATGATGATTATCGACTTCAAGTTTATCGTTATTAATTCTTATCCCTCTGCCGGCATTAACTGCTAATCCGTTAGTGTCAACTAATAAGCTTTTATCCTTAATTTTGACACTTAATCCATCTTTATCTGCTTTTAGGCCGCCGTTGGCGTTAAATTTTACCGACAAGGCACCGGCATCATCCAGTTTCAGGGCTGAATTTGGATTATCAGTCTGACCGGGTGCTTTACCAACGGCTTTGCGGCCCATATCCGCAATATTAATCAAGTCGGCATAATCGGTTTGTAATGGAATACTGCCTTCTTTAAAACGCTTTTTTAGATCATCTGCTGATGGGGAACTGGATTTAAGATCAGTATTTTCCAGATTAAGTTCTGCACTGAACAGATTATATTTTTTTACCATTTTTATCACCTTATATTATGTGTGCTATTACACTAAGATATATTTAAATAATAGAGAAATTCTTAAAATATTATGATTCGGGAATAAATGAGGGGCCTATTTTATATTTTATTTCCATCATAAATAAAATGAAAGCCAAATTTTGTCCGTGTTTCTCCTTTAAGGTCATGAAGATCAGATATGTAATTTAGTGATAAAATGAGAGGTTTTTCGGTATAGAATAATGCGCCAGAAAGATCCTGATTATCGCCTAATACAAATCCATAATAGAATGACCAGCTATTTCCTGCCGGGAGATCATATAAATTCATTGCTTTCCATGATAAGTTAACGCCTACTTTTTTTCTTCCTTTAATATGCAATATCTCATCGGTAATAATACCATTTTTGTTTTTCTTAACTTTGATATAGTAATCTGACCATGTATTAGTTGATTCCTGTACCGCATATTCAGGTCCTATTTTATTATCATCGGTTAAGAAAACCAGTTTTCCTTTATTATCTACAGGTTGATACAGAAATTCGGAGACAACAGTGGCTTGATCATTCTCTTTATTAAGGTCAATATCTACCCGGACTACCCTTTTAGTATAAGGCACATACAGGAGCTGATTGGATTTTATGACGTCTTCGTTCCATTTATCCTCAGATTCGCCAACCACCTCAATACGCTGCTGTTCGGTGGCGATTCGCATACTGCCAATACCTGTTGCGGCAGAAGGCAGACGTCCCAGGGTTAAGGTTTCTAATATATGGTATGCCTCATCCCCTAAAGGCGCGTCATTATTTTGCCAGCGTTTATAGGTGCTGGTAAAATCTTCGAAATGTTCCTCTGAAAGCCAGTGAATAATCATGGAAATATGAGCGGGGAATTCAGCTAAAATCTCAGTTTTCACCCAAGATTCCAGTTTGTAAGGATCAACAAGTTCATTCTCAATGAGTTGGCGGTTAATCACGACGCTCACTACAAATGAAAAGCGATCAGCTAAAGCATATTCTTCGCTGGAGAAATACCAGCGATAACGCCAAGCTTCTGCTTCTAATGGAAAGTTATTCTGTGAATCTTTGTTGCGTTTAATTAATATTTTACCCTTAATGCGATCAAATTTAATTACGCGCGCCTTGAGTTCATATTCGGATTTAGGTTCGGTGCGAACTGTACGAGCTGATATTTTTTGGGATGGCCCAGCGGGTGTAATGACATATTTCAGCGTGATTTCGTCATTTACTTTGATCATTGCAGGGAAGGGGCTTTGGGCGCTGGAGGTAATCCAACGTTCATCTTCGGCAGCATTTTGATAGGTTTCACTGGCGTAAACCAGTTGATAATCCATATCTTCCAGCCACACTGGGCTATTTTGCCAGCGCAGTTTGCCATCATCAAATGCCCGTTGCACCCTGTGCAGATTGTGCTCCAGATCCGTGCTGTTACGAATTCCAAGAGAGAATGTATCTCCTGTCGCCTCGGTGATCATTTGGCCCCGTAACGTAAATTCTCGGTCATCTTCAATGATAATCAGATTAATCACTTGGCCTTGTAATAACCGGCCCGCTGAATTTTTCTGTGTGATCTTTAATTGGTCATCTTCAATTTCCAGAGAATCAGGTTTTTGCTTAATATCGAATGTTGCGTCGGGTTTTATCGGCAATAATTGGCGATGCTCAATCAAATAGAAAGGCAGTTCAGCCAGATCGGGCGTGTCGCTGAAGCATTCCCCGCCTAAACCCAACCGGGCCGCAATCCGTTTTTGCAGTGCCGATACTTTATCAATACGAATATTATTACGTTGATAGGTCAGCTCTGGTTGTTGAGCCAGATAGCCGCGCTGGGTAGAGAGAAAATCCTGTGGATCGAGCGTCAATGGTCTGGCTGCGCGTTGAGTACCAAAATAGCCCAACAGATAATTCAGAATCGTCAGCTCTTTTGCATAATTTGCATAGTCTTGTTCTTGAATATCATCAATATAGATTTGTGAATCATGACTTAGTCTGGTCATTAAATCGGACACGATATTTTGATGAACGTTCTGGCTGACCGTATTATCTTTAAAAGGCCATTGCACGCCGTATACTGCTTCTCCCCGTTGTTTAAACGCCAACAGTTTCGGCAACAGAGCGAGTTCAGCGCAGCCATTAGCCAGCATTTGTTCAAAAGGCAGCATAAATTGATGTAACTGTATTTGCTGTTGAGTATTGGCGTAAGTTTGCAAGCCATAGCAGGCAGGTAATTTATTGCTTACCGGGTAATAATCCAAGACTTTACGATGTTTGCCCCAGCCCAGTAATTCAGGTTGGATATCAATCAGAGGTTCTGCAATTATTTTTTCTTCCACTTGTGGCTTAGATACGACAACTTTAACCCCGCCTTTGGCAGTAATAGTGAGTGGGCCGGTTGGTGAGGTAATTAATGTTAATGGATCTTTTTTCCAGAGTCTGGGGTAGTATCCCTGCGCGATTTTCCAGGACCAATTATCTTTCTGGCATGGAGAAATATTGCCATCGTGCTCGCCTAATGTGAATCGGGTAATGCTTTGTATCCCTTTAATTGCCAGTAACTGATTAACCAAGCGGCTTAGATTTAATACGGTAGAGTTGGTGTAATCTTTGGCTTGAGGTAATTCCGGTATCCAGCCGTGATGTAAATAAGGGCCGGAAAATATCTCTTCATTACTGTAACCTTGTTCTTTCATGACTTGGGTGGTATAGCGTAATGGTTTTGCCAATACCATCTGTTCCGTTGTCATATAGACTTTGGCGAAGATATCGGCAATATCTTTAACATCGTCGTCCAGCTCAATATCAAGCTGTAATAAGAAATCCGTTGGTTTTAGCCAGATAATGTTACTGACGGATTCTCCCAAATTCCGATTATCTTTTAGGAAATCTTTCAGCCGCTCTTGAGCCAGTGTTTTATTATCTTCCGTTTCCCGGCTGGGCAGTAAATAAAGCCAGTAGTTTCCTCTTAGGGCTAATTGGCTATCTGCTCCGGAATTTTTAAAGCTGTATTCACGTTTCTCTTTGTTGTACCAATATTCATAGCGTTGATTGTCAGGTTCACGAATGAGCTGTACATCGTTAAAGAAAAAATAACCTTCACTTGTTTCATTAACTGTGTCGCTGCTATGTAAGTCCAGTAAAGCCCGACGATAATCTTCCGCAGTGATGGGGCCACACGTCAGTATTTGTTGCGGACCGAACTCTTTAGGGAAAATACCGTCGCCGGATATCTGCTCTTCTTTTTTCGGCGTAAGCAGATCTTTGAGTGGTAATGAGTGACGGTAAGCCAGATCGGAGGCGCCATAACAACACGCTTCTAATAAGGTAATACCGGGATCATTTTCACTGGTATTGCTCCAGCATTGGCCGGATTGTTGCTCAATAACCGTTTTGGCCTGAGTGAGTAAGGCATCAAAGGTAATGTCATTTTTGACGATGGGAAACAGGGCGTCCTGATTATTCATTGTTAACTCCTTGGGTTGAGTTTGGCCAGACTAAAATCAGCACTTCATCATCGGCGGCCCCGATACTGTTGCCTACGGCAGGGGTGGATGGGTCATCTTTAGTTGCGCTGGTATTGCTCGCCGGCGGGATAACTTTTTCCAAAGTTAAATCCGTGACCCGTTCAACCAGAGGGGATTGTTGGATGGCGGCTAATAACGGGTAATAATCAATGTGGTTACCTGTCGCCACGCCGATAGCCGTATTTTCTCCCCACGGCATATATTTTCGGCTGAGTTCCTGCTGTAGCTGATGGTGACCATAGGCGGGGTTAATACCTGAAATAAATTTCACTTGATAATTGACATTGACGTTAATGTATTTTGGGTGATTGATCTTAATCGTTGTCCAGGGGCTGCTTAATTGGCTTACCCATTCGATCATCTCTGTCAGCCGGGCTGGGTTCAACTCTGGACGCAGTGCATCATCGTTATCTTTGTAGCGACTGTTGGGGATCACAATCAGTTGTTGTTCTTTCGGCGCTGGGATTTTAGTTAACTCACTGGCAGAAGGGTATTTGACATCAAATAGGCTGACAAACTGCTCTTTTAACAAGGTGACAATGTTTCCCCAGCTCAACACCCGGTTACGGTGAGATAACCGGGCCGGGATCCGCGTCAGGAAAATTTGTGAGGTTTCTTTTGGGTGACCATCCCAAGATAGCCAAGGTTGAGTCACACCACTGATGGCAACGGATGCGTTGACTGGCTGTTTAATGCTTTCTGCGGCTAATCCGGTGATGAAGTGATCCTGCTCAATGGTTTCTGCGTTGATTAACCTAGCGGTGACGGCGTTATACAGGATGCCTTTAATTCGTGGGTAATCCTGGGCTTTAACCTCATTGGTTATCTCTGCTTTCAACCAGTACCGTCCCGCTGGCATCAAGGCTGCCTGATTTGACGTATCCAGTGGCAATAGTGTGCGCCAGATCCCCCGGTCAAATAGGTTACGGGTTTGGTCGTGGACCAGTTGATTGATTGGCTGCCAGATATTTTTCTGATTTAGATAAGACCAAGATAAATTAAGTTCTTTAACCCCTTCTAATTGCCAGTATAAAGATAAAGTTTGTCCCGGTAATACATTGGTGAAGCCTAAGTAGAATGTGTCATGGGTTAATGACGATATATTTGCTTCACCCCAATTCAGGTGGTCAGGTTGAACCTCAAGATCATTGGATGTTTCGCTAAAAAGTTGAATACCGTTTTTGGGGAATTCAATGTTGTCTGAGTCACTTAATAGTATTGCTGATTTCCAGACATTGCCATCTTTCCGATACCAACGCAGATCGGTTAATTTTCCCTGATTCGCCAGTAAATCCGTCTCAGATGCATATTGTAACGGATTACCGGTATTGTCTTGCCCCGCATCAAACAGCGTTCCCTGGGCTACCAGAAATTCTGGGTTGTCCGTATTCAGAGTAATTCCGATAGCAACTTTATCTGCTTGAGCTTTTTTGGGTTCCAATCCCAATAATTCCCGGTAATAAAGATCACGGTGTCGTGCTGGAAAAGTATTTAATAATCGGTTGGTTGTTTCTAATAGCTTTAAAAAAGCCAATATAAAAGCTTGATGTGCCGGTAAAGATCCATCCGCTTGATTAATGTTTTGGTAAATATCCGCTAATTGCTGCGGATGATTTTCCTGAATAAAATAGAAACTGTCCCAGAACTGATTTTTGGCTTGATCGAAAGGGATGTTTTCAGCGTAGGCTTTAAGCCAGTTTAAAATATCCAGCGTACTTCTTTCATCAAGTTTAAACGCAGTATCCGGCACAATAGCAGAGAGTTTATTATCTAACTCGGCCTGTCCCATATTTATACCACCTGTTATTCGAATATTCCTGATAGATTTTCAGGAGAGCGTTGTTATTTAAAAATAAGATTGAAGGGAATTATTTACCCGGCACTGACAATATATTGACTGGCAATAAAACGGCCTTTGCCCATACTTGGCGTTGTGATATCCGGGCCTGATGGATTAGTCGCCGGTTGTGACGGGGTAAAACGGGCGATAAATTGCTGGCCGATAATAATAACCGTGGCAGGGCTGCGGCAAAAGTTCGCCTGCTGGCTGGCATCCAACTGAGTAATGGTGACCATTCCCATGCCGGGTACCGGGTGGCTGGGGGTAATATATTGCGCCTGGAGTTGGACCTTTTTTTCATCGCCGACAATCGCGATCTTTTTGCCCTGAATTTGAGCATGTCCGCTGCCCCGGATGGTTGCCGGTCCCAGAATAGTGACCTGCCGGTTGCCGAATAGCGGTTCGAACAGCAAATTGTCGCCATCAACGACTAGTTGTTTACTCATAGGTTCACCCGTAACTGGCCCTCGCTAACTTCAAGGATACCTTCAAGTTGCTGGCTGATTTCGCTGCCTCTCAGGGCGTAAGTGACCTGAATATGCAAGGTATTAGGCAAATCTATTCTCTGGTTCACTTGAATCTCGGTAATATTTGCGCGCGGTTCATAGCGCAGTACCCGCTCTTCAATCCGGGTTTGAATCTCTGCCATCAATTCGTCACTGATATTGGCAAACAGATAATCATTCAGGCCACAGCCGTAATTTTCACGCATAATCCGTTCGCCGGGTTCGGTGAGAAAAAGGATTTTCATATTCTGGCGAACATTCTCTGCGCCTTCCGCGATGGTGACGCCGGTGGGCATTTCAGGATGAGAATCATCTTTTATCGAAAACTGTGGCGGAAATGCCCAGCCTCGGCCATAAATATCGGCTAATATTTTGTCTGTCATCGTATTGCCTTATTATTGTGTTAAGTTAATTTTCGCACCTTTAATATCGACCCCGGATTTTCCCGTGGCTGACAGGGATTTTTCCGCCTGTAGGTTAATTTCCTGGGCATTAATCATGAGATTCTGAGTGGAATTAAGCGTGATATCTTTATCCTGTTGCAGCGATAACGTATTTTTTCCGCTATTGAGTGTGAGCGTTTTATCTTTATGGTCGAAGATTAATTCCTGTTGGTTATCTCCTTGTTTGATGACCAGAGTTTTCGTTTGATTTTTTTCACTGGGTTCTATCGGCGCTTTATTTTTCGGGTTGTGCATGGAGCCTAATATCACCGGGAAACGGGGATCGCATTCAAAGAAGCCGATAATGACCTCATCCCCCGGTTCAGGGTAGAAGCAGAATCCGCTTTCGTGGCTGGCATAAGGTTTACCTAAGCGGGCAAAAAGTACACCGTTGGTTAAGCTTAAGGCGGGGATCCTGACCGGAATACGTCCCAACGATTGGTTATCTTTTTGGTATTTTTCCACGATACCCACATGCAGCTCTTTAACCGGCGGTACAACCTGCTCGGTTTCCGGCAACAGGCCCAGGGTTAGCCGGGTGCGCCAGCCTTGTCGCTGATTAATGGTCTGAATCACGCCGGTGATAATCCCCTGACCATCCATCCCTTGACCAAAGCCGCTTAATGCCAGGATATGGCCCGGTTGATAACGATCACTGCCCTCAACTTCAAAATTGCCGGAGACGTTATGATTTCGCCGGTTATTCAGGATGCCTTGAGCAAGATGTTTGGCTTGTCCGTTATCCAGCGGATAACTGAAAACCCATTGCCACTCCTGACCGGTCAGTGGTTGCAGATTATCTGCGGTGAGTTGACCATGGCCAAGGCCACTGCTTTTTGCCTGATTTGCCTGCGATAATTTTTGTTGGCTGATATCCCAGGATTGAACACTCACTGTTTTCGGGCTGCGCTGGTTATCCCATTGCAGATTGGCCTCAAATAGCACCACATCCTGAGCGTTGGCTCGCGGGTGGATCCTATGCACGGTTGACTGATTCAGCGATTCAGGAGTGACCAGCGTCACGGCGTCATTGCCGGGCAGCAGCCAGGTATTGGCGGCAACCAGTCGGTTTTTTAGGAAGGTCCAGTCATTACAGCGGAACTGCACCATTTGCTCATGCACCGTTTTGAGCTGAGGCGCTTGTTTTATCGTTACCGGTACACCTGTTTGGCTGAATAGCTTTCTGATAATTGCTTCATCACTCTGTTTGCTGAAGAGTTGTGAGTGGAAGTTATGAGTTAATTTTTGCAACGGATGTTTGGCTGTCAGAGTGATGATGCTGTCCTGACCTTTAAGCCCAAGCGTTTGTCGAACGATGATCCCCTTAAACAACACGGTTTTTTGCATCTGCACGATAAGTTCATGATTCGGGCGGCAACTTGCCAGTTCAGCCTGAGCTTTAGCGTCAAAAATATGGCTGGCATCACCGGCGATCCCCAGAGTGATGTTAACCGCAGGAATGCCATTGATATGATGGCTGACTGTCAGGCTGATAACAGTAAGTTGATTGAGCGCTTTGCCGCCTATCTTGATGGTTATTGCAGGTATTTTCATACATCCCCCTTGGCTTGCAGCGTTTGTCCGGGGGTGAAATCGTCAAGATTATCCAGCCCGTTTTGCCAGGCCAGAGAGAGATAATCAATACCGCCTGCCAGAGAAGCGCCAGCGCCTAAGGCGATCAACGGCAGAGAGAGCATATCGGTTACGCTGACCGCAGTGACCGGCGGTGATTTTAATTGCTGCTCGGTGGCCTGAATAACGAAGCTTTCGTCCGCCACCAGAGATAACGTGGCGCTGGCCCGCAGTGGGGTGGCGTCCCGGTCAAACAGGGTGTAATCAATGCTGAGGCCGCTGGCCCGGCCAGCAAAATAGCCTTTATTTTCCCAGCGCATTTTGCCCCATTTGATTTTTAGAAAGTGGGGCGCTTTGGTGCTGGCATCCACCGCACACAGGGCTTTCAACGTCGCCAGTTGTTTTTCTACCGGCGTATTGTTGCCGGGCATCGTGGCATCAAACAGCAGGATTAACGACAGGCCAGCGGGTTGAGATAACACATAACGGCTGCTCTGGCTGGCGCTGTTAACGCTTTCATCCTGGTGATAGCGGGTTTGATAATCAAGCTGGATGGCATCGGGGTTGTACATCGCCTGTAAACTGCCCACGGCGGTTTTCCCTTCCCGGTCTTTGAAGGCGGTGAGGGTAAGTTTGGACAGATTGCGTTCAATTAAGCTCATAATGGCCTCCTGTTTCACGTAATGCGTCCAGTACTTCCCGTTTCACTATCTCAATCAGACGGGCGTTATCCAACGTTTCCTGAACTAATGACCGTGGAGAGGCAGGGTTATTCGTTGCATCGGTGACTTTGGCCTGAATAATCAGTTCTTTAATTTCGACAGTCATACTTTCACTCCTAACCAGCGCATATCCTGATAACGTAATTCCAGGGAGTTCACCAAAACGGTGTTGCTATTGGCATCAAAGTCGCTGGTGGACCAGCGAACCGGCAGGGCGTTACTTAACGTCCAGCTTGCCACGGGGATGGAATTTTCATTCAGCAGCATAATGACGACATCGGCATAAACCGCTTTTTCACCGCGCAGGACGCGATCAAACACCAAAGTGAGTGGCGTCACGGTCATCACACCGCGCTCCAGCACCAGACTGCCGTGCTGGATCTTCTCAGCCAGCCAGATATTTCTGGCATTTTCCCCGCCCTGGCTGTGTTGGCTGGTTTGTAGCTCACGGCTGAGGCCCGATATACGCTGGAAGGCGATATCGAGTGGGCTGGGGATATTATTAAAAAGAAAACTGGCGATAAAACGGTGTGACACCGACGGGGTGTATAAATTGTTCATATTTTTCCCCTGCTTGATTTAACGGGTGATTCCGGAACGGGTATCAAATGTCAGGCTCAGTTCGATAAACTCCGCTGGAATTAATACTGATAGCCTGATTTTCATGATCATTTTCCCGGCTCGCAGATCGGCTTCGCTCATTGATTCATCAATGCCTAGTAATATTTCAAATGCTTGATCTTCCTGTGTGCCTCGCAGTCCGCCTTTTAACCATAACTGACGCAGCCAGTTATAAGCCTGACCTTTAAACTTCATCCAGGTGATAGCGTTATTGGGTTCAAAAACAAAAGCGCGGCCCAGTTGGGTCATATGGGCTTCGATATAGGAAACCAGACGGCGGGTTTGAATATAGCGCCAGGGAGAGCCGGGTGTGTTGTCCAAGGTGCGGCATCCCCAGATTTTAATCCCTTTGCCGGGGAAGCTGCGAACCAGATTCAACGAAGTGCCATTGGGATTAAAGAGCGCATCGGCTTCAATATAAGCGCGCATCGGACTGATCACTTTGGCTAACGCGACATTAGCGGGTGCATTCCAGACGGCCATTTGATTATCGTTACGCTGGATGACGGCAGCAACCGCCGCAGTAGGTGAAAGCACGACAGTATTTTGCGCGTAATCCAGATAGGCGCTGTTTAACCTAGGCCAGTATACGGCGCCCCATTGTCGATCACTTGAAGAAAACTGCGTTAAACATTTCCCGGCCAATCCAGGATTATCCGGGGCATCCAGCAACCCCATCATGCCGCGTCGGCTCTTGCAAAGATCGAGTACCGATTGCCAGGACTCCAGCCAGAATTGAATTTTGTCGTGTTGAACGATGTTTGAATCAGGATCATCCATCTGATTAAGGTAGACAAGATCAGGGACGACAATCAGCGTGATTGCACTCTCTGCGGTAATCGCTTGTTTAACCCAACCCTGTTGCAATGTGGTGGTCAACGATTGAAAATCGTTTAGTGGTTTATCTGTTCCCAGCGGTAATACATAGGCTTGCTGACCACCATTTTCAAAGAAGTGACGCACTGAATAGTACATCAATCCCGATCCCTCAAATGACAAGGTAAAATCGGCCAGGCTGGTAAGCTTGACGGCGATTTTATCGCTGACATGGCTATTTTTGGCCGGTTGGGTATAACCAATAAAAACCGGTACACCGATAAATGCATTATCCTGTTTCTGAGATATCAGGTTCTCCGTTACTGTGACGCCGGGCTGTTTTATGACCATTATCGTCTCCTCAACGACTGAATAGACGCGGTGTTTAACCGCGTCTCAGTACGGTTACTGTGCTACATTTTGCGAAAATTGCAGGATAATAAACTCCGCCGGACGTACCGCCGCCATCCCCACTTTGACGATCATTTTCCCTTGTTTAATGTCAGTGTCGGACATGGTGATACCCTGACCAATCTGAACAAAATAGGCTTCTTGCGGGTTATTACCGGCCAGCGCGCCTTGTTGCCAGAGTTGATGGAGATAGTTGTCAATGGCTGACCGAACGCGTTCCCAAGTAGGCTGGCTATTGGGTTCAAAGACAGCAAATCGCATTGCCTGCTTGATATCCCGTTCTGCGCTATTAAATAAACGCCGAACCGGAATGTAGCGCCAGTTGTCATCATCTTGCAGGGTACGCGTACCCCAGACGACAAAACCTTTGTTGGTGAAATAGCGGATAGCATTGATACCTTTTTGGTTCATGGTACCTTGCTCATCTTCAGTGAGCCGTTCGGCTACATCACTAATGCCGTTGAGAACAACATTCGCCGGCGCTTTCCAGACGCCACGGCTGGCATCAGTGGCGCTATACACGCCCGCCATGATTGCGCTGGCAGGAATAATGTTGCTTATGCTCTGTATTGCATCAACAGCCTGTTGATAGACATCTGGATTCTTCTCTTTGAGTTGCGCCAGATTTTTAACTTCGTTTGATGCCGCATCCTCGTAACCTGAAACTGCGATCAAACTATCTTCTGCTTGAATAAGTTGTGAGACTTTAACTGCTGGATAATAGGTTGCGGTTTGTGATGGCTCGCTAACATTGAGCGCGGTTGTTTTATCTTGGTTGTCGGCGATAAGAAAATATCCGGCCTTGAGTAAAGGGGCCAGGTTGCCATATATCGTACTCTGATAAGAAGTATCCTGTTCAGGGCAGACGATTAAGGTAATTTCTAAAGCTTGCTCAATTAACTCAGGGATTAATGCCAACGTGTTGCTATCGCTGGTATCAGCAATTGGCAGGATATAACAAGGACCGCCGCTATTTTGGAAATAAAGTTTTAAAGCGTTACTGCTTGTGGTGTAGGTACCGACATTGACCTCGTAACTGTAGACAGGGTCTTTATCGTCTGCATTGGGAGTCGTGGCTTTTGCTGCGGCGACCACTTCTGTGTTTGTATCGTTCTTGACTTCTGCATTGCCTTCGGTTGTTTCAGGTTCTACCGGTTCTTCAGTTGATTTGGTTGATTTAATGGCTACTGACGTAACACAACTCACATTAAACAGATGAGTAAAATCCAGCCAGCTACTAATGCGAGTCACTTGTGGGGGAGTGTTGGTTTTTTTGGGTGAGAAACGACCAATAAAAACGGGTATAGCGGTGTTTCCATGACTGACAGAAAGCGCCAGTGAGGCATCTTCTTCAATATAGACGCCAGGATAAGTTGGTGTTGTTGGCATATTGCCTCCAATTATTGAGCGATATTCTGAGTGAACTGCAAGATAATAAATTCGGCTGGGCGAACAGCGGCCAGACCCACTTTGACGATCATTTTGCCCTGCTTGATATCATCATCGGTCATGGTGACGCCTTTGCCGATTTGAACAAAGTAAGCCTGTTCGGCTTTATTGCCCATCAAGCCGCCTTGCTGCCAGAGGCCATAGAGATAGTTATCGATAGCTCGTTGCACGGCTTTCCAGGTGGGTTGGCTGTTGGGCTCAAAGACCGCGAAGTTCATGGCGTTTTTAATATCCCGCTCTGCGCTGTTAAACAGACGGCGAACCGGGATATAACGCCAGTTATCTGTGTCCTCAAGGGTTCTGGCTCCCCAGACCAGCGTGCCGCTTTTAGGAAAGGTACGGATCATATTCAGCGCCTTACCCTGGTTATATTGTGCTTGCAGATCATCGGTTACCGGGTATTTAGGTTGCAATCCTCCTTGAATCGCCACATTAGCTGGTGCTTGCCAGACTCCCCGGCTGTTATCGACACTGGCATAAATACCGGCCATCACTGCGCTGGGTGGAATATCAACCGGGGCTTTCTTCTCTCCCCATTCAGCGGTCAGGTAAGGGTAATAAACTGCGCCATAAGGAGTAGGGGAATAAGACTCGAGGAGTTCGTCTGGTTTTTGAACCGAAGTTATTTGATCTTTTGGACCATCAAAAATGGTGAATAATCCTTTGCCTGGTTTACACAGTTTTCCCGTCACCTCATTGATATTTTCTCCGGCGGCAACCAGTAATGTGACATCGTCGAGTTTTGGAACTTGTTTTTCTAAATCTGTGGTTTTGACCAGATAGCAATATCCGCCACCGTTGATAAAATAAGCGCGCAGTGAGATATCAAGCGTATTAGCAGGATCAAATTGTCCATCTTTTAGTGTCAGATATTCCAGCCAGCTATTAATTCGGGTAGAAGCATCATTTGGTAAAAATGAATTTTTATCTTTATCGCCGTCGGCAGCAACGGCAACAGCAAAAACAGGCACGGCTGTCGCACCGGAGCGGACAGAGAGTGACGGTGAAGCATCTTCTTCAATATAGACGCCGGGATATGAATATGTTGGCATGTCGCCTCCAATTATTGTGCAATATTTTGCGTAAACAGCTTTATAAAGTGGGCCTTAAAGACTTAAGACGCTTGAATAGTGACTCGATCGGCTGTCAGGCTAATTTCCTGAACGGCAACTTCATTGCTGGCGGCATCAAAAGCAGGGGAGGTTAAAGAGGTTGGGAAAGTATTTGCCACGTTCCAGGTCATTAAAGTTTCAGTACCGGCTTCGTTAGTCAGGCTGATTGAAATATCTTTTTTCTCAACCTGATTAAGCTGGATGGAATTAAGCCAGTCGAACAGTTTCGTATCACCGGAGAAGATACCTTTACGCAGCGTAATATTGATCGCCTGACGTTGACCCGGCATCTTATAGTAATTACCGGTGCCATCCTTATATTCGATGACATCATAATTAATATCGAGCCCTGAAACGCTATTAAAAGGGATTTTTTCATCACCGATTGAGACAACAAACCGATAAACAGGAATCGGATAGTCAACAGCGATTTGTTCTGGAGTAGTAGCCATAATTTTTTCCTTGATTAGTTATTTACGTTTAGAAGATAAGAAAAGCGCTATCGCCTTGTTTTTGCTGGCATTGAGCTATGGGTATAGCTACCGCAGCAACCTTATTTATGTGGGTTATCATTCATAATGATAAATTTTTGATAAATGATTATTTTAGTAATCATTAATAATGCAAAATGATTATAATCAATGAATCTTTAAGGGGAATATTAATTAATGAATGGTGATTGTTATTAATTGATATGGCAGAGGTTAACCATTTTAGGTATTGACACGGTTTTATTTGGTTTTGGGGCTAGGGAAATTATGAATGGATAATTATTTTCTATTTTATCGATTAATTGATGATAAAAAAATCGATAGATAAGTATGATTATACAAATCGTTATAGGAGCAGTAAGCTTGGGGATTCGCTCCCTTGCCGTCGCGATGCATCTTGAAATCCATAGGGTATAAATAAGAACAAAAATGCCGATTTTGAATATCGGCATTTTGCTATATAAAGAGAAGATTAATTTAATGCTTTAACGCTTCAATTTTATCCCGGCTCAGTCCGGTACTGGTGACAATAATATCCAGGCTGACGCCATGCCGTAACAAGGCTCGAGCCGTTTCCACTTTACCTTCCACTTTACCTTCCTCTCGGCCTAGTTCAATACCTTCCTCTCGGCCTTGCTCAATACCTCGCTCAAGCCCTTTTTGTTCAAGCTGTTCTGCAATAGTCATCAACATCGTTTCATGCTCCGGAGATTGTTCAATCAGTTGATGGACAAAGTGTGAGAGATCCAGCGTATGCCCATTCAGTAAAATATAGCTTAACACCACATTGCGCTGTTCGGTTGTATTATACCCCGCATTCAAGAGTTCCACCAATTGGGGGATCCATTCCAGCATGTCCCTGCGACAAATAATTAATAAATTAAAATATTAATATAAAACAATTTGTTAAATAGACTTATATCAATCAAAAAACAAATCATGCACACGTTTATGTACAAACGATAAAAGCACCCCATACAAGGTATAGCAATGGGTTTTATACTATTCAACCGGCAAATACTTATACACAGTAGAAAGAGAGGCATTGTAAATTAACGCCAATTCTTTCCTGCTATGGCCATTGGCTAGCAGTCTTTTTGCTTGTTTTCTGTCTTCAGCTGACAGTGACACTGGTCTGCCACCAATCCTTCCCTGAGCACGAGCGGCTACTAATCCCGCATTTGTCCTTTCAACTATCAGTTCACGTTCCATTTCAGCCAGAGCGCTCATCACATGAAAGAAGAACCGGCCCATAGCGGTACTTGTATCGATACTATCAGTGAGGCATATAAGCCGGTCACCCGGCTTTCAATTTACTTCGGCACTTCAGGCCACTCAACATCAGGCGCTTGGTTCACATCTACACGAGTGAGTAACACACGATACTTTTTCCATTCGAGCAGTGCTTCTTTATCTGCATCGGTAGCGACTTCTAAGTCAACCGAGTCCTGTAGCAATGAGAGTGTATTATTTGCTTGTTGTAATAGTGCTGCCTGCTGTTGTTTTGCTTCATTGATTTGATGAGACTTGAGTAAGTCTTTATCAACTACCCACTCTTTACCATTCCACTTATCAAAGTCGGTGGGCGGCTTCTTAAACGTGAGCGTGTCGGGTAGCTCACCGATCCCCGTTATCTCACGTTTTTGACGAGTTTGTGTATCGTAAGCTGTCTTTCCCCGGTAGTCTGGGAGGATTTCCCAGCGGCTTTTATCTTCACTGCGGCAAACAGCCTTGTCATCAGATTTCGGCAGCTCTGGCGCATCGGAATAAGCTCCTGCCGATAAGCTGACACCGAGCATCACATATTCAATATTAGAGATCGTGAATTCTCTCGTTATCTGATTCGAGTGATAAACCTTTATCCAGCCTGCCTGAATTGCCAAACCATCTTTACCCAATACGGCTGTTTCATGTTCTAAAGAGTATTTCTGTTCTGTCATTATGCTGCTCTCACTATATAGTTAAATGCGATGTTGCGGGGGCGGGTTTCTCTCTGATTTTCATATTCTTGGATGATAGTATGAAAACTGCCGTTATTTGTTCCCGTCGCTGCTGAAAACCCCGTATCTCGACGTGTACCATTGTTCCAGTTGTTGTCCCAATAACCCTTAATCGCCGATACCGGCGCTTGCCCTTCTTGATAAGACAAAATCCCGCGACCACTATCCACACCACGCCCATCATCCCACCCCCGAATAAACTCACCACGCAAATCGGGCAGTGTTCCTGATGGGTATGCTGCCGCCAATTGCGGATATAGGGATTTATTAAATGCCTGGCCGTTGCACGTCAGGTAACCTGATGGGGGATTTGGTTGCGGCCACGGGATGGGGGAGCCTACAGGGATGTTGATATTATCGAGTGTTGCTAACGTGCCGTCTTTCGCTGGTGTTAATAAGGTATATCTGCGATTGCCGTTTTCATTATTAGCGTATATTGTCAAATAATCGCCGCCGGTTCCTTCAATACCGATAAAATGCTTGTTTGCTGCTCTGAATTCGATATTCGGATAATTCGAGGCGTTATTGATTCTTAATGTGCCTGTTTGAGCGCTTAATGTACTCGAAATCGGTAAAGCCCCCACATCTTCAGCAGAGGGCTTGTTTTTTGTTGTATAGATACTGGCCCAATCTTCCTCGAACCCGTAACTATCACGAGCAGAGCGATAAGATATTCCTCTGTTTCTGTAATCCACTCTTAACTGAAATGCTGGGCAACTTCCAACTCCGTTATAGAAGTGAGCAACAAGCTGGCTGTCTCCCGGACGCTGCAAATCATATAACCCTGTATCCACGTTCCAAGGGACTTGATTATTAACAGAATATGTCCCTGTTAATCCGAGTTTAAACGCCCCCACATCCCCTGCACTCAAACTGATATCCCCGACCAGAGATTTTCCGTTAATTCTCCTGCCACTTGGCACCGCATTATTCGCCCTCTCCACCGTTTCCGCTAAACCGAGGTTTTTTATAAACGCATTTTTATCAGGAATATCTGCGCCGTTCTGGGATTTAGCGAGCTTAGTGTTTGCGTTGTTGTTTGCATTTGTTGCGTTAGTGTTTGCAGCGCTCGCTAAGTCATAAGCATATTTTACGGCTCGTGGAGTCGCAGCAAGTCTTTCGCTTGTGCTATCAGTTGCATTACTTAACTGTATTATGCCTTTCTCTGTAAGTGAGGCGTCGCGTACTTCTGGTAACGCATTTTTAATTGCTAATGCCATGTTACTTTTCAGTGCATCGATATTCCCATTATCCAGAACATCATTACCCGATTCTTTTGCGATAAAATCAGCAAGAATATGGGTAATAATAGATGACTGACGCCATGCTTTATTTAGCTCGCGGGACTTGGCAACACCGGCGCTAAATCCGTTAACTCTTGCCGCTAATGCTGCATACTCTTCATTTGATAATACATTAGCACCTTCAGCCATTCCGAAGGTTAAAAATTCATTCTTCGCCATTGTTTTACTCTTAATTTAATAGAATGGGCCAACCGCCAGTGTCAAATCCGGCAATATATTTACTGTCTGAATCGAAACCAAAAATAACCCCCTGATTTTCCGAGTTGGTATAATTATTAACTCTGACCGCACCCGGCTTAATATTTAAATAGCCTTGCTGAATTACCGCTTTGACAACTTCGGGCACGACTCCCCCAGTAACATAAACATCCATGCTCATATCTTGGTTATCAACGAAGAATATTAACACTGACTCGTCAGGAATAACGCCCTGATAAATTTCGGCCAACATTTCATTTGTACCGTCCCAGTGATTGGCTCTTATTTTAGAACGTAATATTGTTCGGTAAGTTTCATCGTCTAATTCAGTAAAACCGGAATCAGAGTCATATTGCCGTTTCCAGCTCCCTTCATCTAATCCAACTCCTTCCGTATCAAACGCAAAATACACCCCGACAATCGGCGTTTTAACATAACGGGATATGCCAATCCATTCCCCAACAGCATCTAATTGAATCCCAACAGCTTCATCAATAGAAAATTGACTGTTCAGGAGCTGTGCGGCGTTAATAATGTCAGATAGTGGCCGGGTAATGAAATCGATATGGGTAACAAATTTATTTGCAGTTCTGTGCTGAGGGGTGATAAGGGATAAATAATCTCTCATTTTCACCTCGCTATCAATTTGATGTGTTCCGGTTTACAGGTAACCGCTTCATCAAATGTCACAATTAAATTGCTCGGTGATACGTCATCTTCGGACCTGCCGATTTGTATTTCAAAAATATCATAAGTTAAGCCCTCTTCATCGCGTAAATTAGCGGGAGAAAATAAACGACTCAAATAAACATTATCACCAATTAACTGAGCATCGATATAACTCGCTATTGCAGACCGAATTCTATCACCCACCAGTGTTGTATATCCCTCGAATGCAGTCAAAGTTATTTCAACGAAGACAGGAACATCTTTCGGGCGTGAGAAATGAATCGGGTGAAGAATGCCATAGCTATCCGCAACTTTTATCTCAGTATCGCCAAACGTGCCTGCTCCCGGTCCTTTTTTCGTTTCGATAGTTTGAGCGATTAATTTAGCGTCACCCCCATCGACTATCATTGCTATAGAATGAGGCGGAATGCCGTTGTTGTCCGTCACGTTTGTGTCGTTCTCAAACCCACGCCGACGAACAACACCGGGTATCAGGCTAATGGCGCCTTGGATCCCGTCTAGCACGGTTCTTGATGGCAGCGCTACAGATTTCCGTTGCCGTTCTCTCAATGCCGTATCCGACTCAATCGGCTGGCCGGACGTAGTGGCTGAAGGATTTGTAACACTTTGCCAGCCCTGCGTTGGGGTGCCAATGATGGAAACATCTCCAACTAACGCGGTGACATTGCCTTTCGTTTGACACGTCGCAGTAGTGATAACAAAGCCGTGTATCCCAATAGCTACACTTGCGGGAAGGCTCCAGCTATAGCCGTTAATGTCACGAACAATGCCATTTTTCACAACCGCGCCAACGGTACCGATTAGCTTCACGTCTACTGTTGAGTATGTGGATTTGTGCCGGGTTATCCCGTTTATCCTGACATTGTTAGCTAGCGCTGCACCAGTCGCCGATGCAGGACTAAACGAGTTATAAGCCGCGATAACGGCATTATTAGCATCGTGAATAGCCAGCGCATAAATTGCCAGCATCTGGCCATCTTTGCTATCAGGTTCCAAATAAGCATCAGCACCGTATATCTGACGAGTAAACTCAGTGACTTTACTCAAAATGGTTTGGTAATCAGGCGCACTGATGCCGCTCGCAGTCACTGAGGCCGCAAGCCCTAACGTATCTAGATTTAACATTATGCCTCGCTTGTTACCGTGATTTGGCCGTATAAGGTATCGATAGTGGCGGTGAAGGTGAGGCGGCGTGTCGTACCATCGTTACGGGTATCAAATGAAAGGATCGACTTAACACCTTTAGTTTTTAATATTCGGTCACGAACGGCAAGGATATAAACATCAGATCGCTGTTTTCCAAGCACGGACTGTACGTAAGGGGTACCCTCTTTCATATCCAGAAACCAATCCCCGCGCCATAGCGCCAGCCGGGTTTTGACTGCCAGTGCAACGGCTTCGGGCGAATTCGTCAGAAACGTATTATCCCCTTGTCCGAAACTGTAATCCCCGTTCTCGTCTTCACGTCGATATCTCACTGAGGGCCTCCCGTCTTGCTACCGCCTGATTGCACGCCACTATGAACATGGTTTTTAAGGCTTATTCCACCTGCTGTCACATCGTTACTCACGGTGACTGGGCCTTGCATGGTTGCGGAGCCGCCACCAGCGCCCATGCCTTGTGATAAGTTACCGTTAATGGTGACGTTGCCATTCAGGACGATTTCAGGTGAAGTGATTTCGGTACCGCCATTGGCAGTAGCAATGAGTTTTGCCGGTGTGATAACCGTGACATTATGACTATTGGGATCAAGTTCAATATACGCTGCACCATCATCTGTTCTCAGTTGCACGGTGTGAGTGCTAATGCCTGTTATTTTTCGCTGCTGAGACTGCGGGCCGATAATAGCAAAGGCATCAGATAAGCTGTGCTGTCGGTCATCTGCCGGTTCCTGTACGCCGCCAGATTGCCACCAGAAATCGATACAACGGTCAGCAAATATGACCAGACATTCATCACCGGCTCTTATCGGGAAGGTTAACGTCACGCCACCTCCCCTTGGGAATATAACCGGCACGTCCACTAATAGCGGTAAGGATACCGAGGTAGTTTTCCCCTCAGAATCCGCGATACCGCTTTTAATGGCAGGCTGAACAACACACGTGACCGCATCCGCATTAAACGATTGAATAATGCCGGGTATCGCTACTCTGAGCTGAGAAGAAAGAGAATGGTTTATGGCTTTCAATGTTTCGGATAAATCGCCGGTTCTGGATTCGGTTGATACGGGCATGGGGAAACTCCATAAAAAAACCTGCCGAAGCAGGTTATGAATTCATTTCTTCATAAAACTGATCATCAATGTAACCACCCCAAAATTCCACTCCGTCTTTTTTTATAAAAATGCAATCTTCCCCGCAAGGATGACGCGCATCAATACGTATCGCGTTCCTGGAGACTTTATGCTTTTTCATTAAATAGGAAACTTCGGTTGGGAAATTATTTGAGGCATCACAACTGATATAATCAGTACCAATCTGTCTTATTTCTTGCTTTGTCAACTTAACCAATGGGTGACCTCGCAATAAAAAAAACCGCAGTTAAGCGGCTTAATTGTTAGATGGCGAATAGATTTAAATGGTTATTTTCTAACGTAGAGATTAAGTAAAAACATGATGACGGGCATCGCTATTGAAAATAGTAATATGGTCAAAAACCATACCTTAAGATCACCAATTTTCTTCTCTAAGCCGCCAATTTTTGTATCTACTTTTGAAATTTTCAGATCCACTTGTTCTTCGGTTGGCCTTTTTGAAATCTTACTATCCAGTTCTGTTACTTGCTCAGAGCTTGCTTTCTTCTCTACGGATGAAGAAAGGTTATCTATCTTTTGTAATATTAAAGCAACGTCGGTCTTCATTGTACCAACATCACTGGTGACTGTTTTCAGGTCAGACTTCATATCGCTCATAGTCGTTTTGATATGCTCAACATCTGACTCAAGCCGCGCCACACGAGCTTCTAACATATCTCCACCTCCACCGTTTCCGCCACTATGACTCACAGTATCAGGCAAAAGTTCATTGCTTTCAATAGTGGCTTTTTTAGTAGGAAATGCAAAAATCTCTGCCATTACTCACCTTCTACTTTAGACGACGTAACAATAAAGTAACTTTCATTCACATCTATAATTTTGCTATCGTCAATTTCACCAGATAACAGAGTGGCAACAATTTTATAAACACCTTCACCAGGTAGAACAACTCTCTTTAATACCATTGATGAAACTTCTATGTGTTGCTTTTCAGCGGTGGAAACAGACACGTGAGCCATTTTTCGGCTTTCATCGCCTTCATCTTGTGCTTCAATAACCGATTCATCACCAAAAAATATATCAACTTCCATGTAATATGGCTTGCTTTTTATAAGAAAAACACCAACGGTTATTTCTATGCTTTCCACAGAAGGAAGATCATTCTTGTGCATCCACAATTCAGGAGCATGCACTTTAAAAGCAGGTGTTCCTTCCCTGATAAGTACCGGATAAACGAATGATACTTTCTCTAACGTCATGTTATTCTCCATTTTTGATACACACGTTAAATATCCCTCTGGCAGTGCTTGCATATTTTGGCTTTTTTCTTCACCAATTCAGCACAATACGGACAATCTCTCAGCGAATCTTCATTTTCGGCTATCAATGAGTCTATTTCCTGTTTTGTTAACGCCCAAGCCACGCAACCTAACCACCCGATAATAGTCCATCCTACTATGATGTTCACAAAAGCGATAAAGTAAACATGTTTATGCATCCTGCGCGATGCAACATAGGTTGGCGCAAAATATATAAACAAAAAAGTTATTGCCAGAGCAAGGTTTACAAAACCATCCATAACTCAGCCGCCTTTAATCCGCCACTTTCTTACAAGGAAACGAGCCAATAATTTTAGGTGCGTCCATCGCGTTTTGTAATAGTTGAACATTCAACCATCTCTTGGAGCTGCCGTTAGGATGAACATACTGAAAGCCGTACATGTTGCCGTTCCGTGCTGGCATGAGGCCCATATCAACTTTCATCCCGTTTTCACCAAGCATTTTTACTTTTTGGGATGTGACAGTCTCGCCATTAATTTGAAACATGGAATCAGGTATTAGATCTAACTTGAAATTCCCACACTGCATAGATACTGTTGAAGCATTGCAAGCTAACGAAGTAGAAGCAATCAACAACATAAACGGCCATTTCATTATCACGCACCTCTCTGAATAGCTGAACTTGATAGCAAATCCGCAGCCCCACGCGCTTCACACATCATTTCCTGATACCACGCATTGCCGCGAGTATCACCAGTATACATAATGCCCCGGACGATATATACACCGTCAGTAGCTATGCTTGCTGGAGGATTAGACACGCCGCTGACGTGAAGGTTCCCGTTATCGTTTTCATCCGTCAGCCGCCCGCCTGACATCTGGATGTCAGAATTAGGCAGGGACGTTCTGTATACCGAGCCTTCATCTAATTTAATCAGACCGTTGACTTTGATATTAGGATTGATCAGGCACTTCACATTAACACCCGCCCCAATTGTCTGTTGCGGCATGCCAATCAACCCGGTCCGGCTGTTCAGAACAATAGCATCGTGTACATACATCTCATCCGAAACCATCTCGCGTTTACCGTCCACGAATTGCCATCTTGCTTTACATTGTCCTGCGATATTATCCATCACATCCCGTGACATACCAAAAAGTACCTTTCCGCGAGGGAATACGGTAGTCGGCATCGCCGGCGTATGCCCCTCAGTAATCCCATAAGGGGCGAACGTGCGCATCGTTAATTCGTTGATATCGGCAACAGTATAACCCGCCGCCACAGTTTGATTGATAGTCGCGTAAGCAAACGCCTCCTGGCCGTCACAGGCCTGAATTTGGGTATAGGTATCAGTCGGGTTGTCACGGCCAGTCAACGTAAACCGGATATCTCCGCTAAAGATCTCCCCGTAATTTTGGCCGTCACGCTGTCCCGTTGTACCCGGTTCCACAGGCCGGGCTTTGCCGACTTCGCTCTCAGGAACGGTGGGTGTTATTCCGTCATAGCCCACGATAATTTTTATCTTCGAGAACTCGCTGCCAAGAATACGATTACTGGTGTCTTTTGACAGATTGTAAATTTTTAACGTCGCCACTCGCGGGAAACTAATCGTGAACCACTCAATATTAAATATGACTCTAAAATCCGATAAAACGATCCCTTTGCCCTGATCGTCTAACAGCATTAACTCGAAATGACGTAACCAATTCTGACTCATATTTTTACCTTATTGTTGTACAAAATAAAGATGGCTGGATAACCCAAGATTTGTGCTTGTCGGGTATTCAGCGCTGTCGGCATCACTGGCAATAACTAGCATCCCCTCTATGCCAAGATAAGGATATTGTTCCAACAGATTAATACCGGGTATGAGCGGTGCGCCCACCAGCAAATCTGCACCCGCATTATTTTGAATATCCATCACCCAACCCGCTATGTCCCGGTAAATCAGACGCATTTTCACATTCTGATCACCGAGTTTAATTGCAAACATTTGATTGCTTGCAGTCAGTGGAATTTCGGAGACTTGCATCAGCCACCCCCTACATAACTTTTAAACGCACCAATAAAAGCGCCTTTTGTTTGTGACAAAATAGATTCGTTAACCGGTTTCTGTGCTTTGGTACCTGAGTTCTCCACGGCAGATGTGCTCACCCCGGTCTTCATTGATTCCTTTTCTGCCACTTGTACAACCTGTGTAGATGAAATAATCACTTCACGTAATGTCAGCGTACATAACAGCACGTTCTCACTATGCCGGTCGGTGGTGACTTCAATTGCTTTGATCAGCATGTTCTCGTAAGTGCGCTTGCCAGTGATGACTTTAAAGGGTTCTCGCAACTCCTGAAGATCAAGGATTTTCTGATAGGTCTCTTTCGGGCTTAAGCCCATACTCAAGCCAATCTTGGATGTATCAACAAAATCGAGAAGCGAACCCCCACCCGCGAAACCCAGTTCCATCGTGATTTCAGAGGGTTTTTTGTAGGCATGGTCGCTGACAGCCGCCCCGATTTCGACCGGGTGCTCAGTGATTTCAAGTGCGTCTGTGTGCTTTTCAGCGATAACGACACTCGGCACAAGCAACATACTTTCAGTGCCAAACGACCGGGTTTGTTGTTGAAAAATCGCTGATAAGATATCCATTAGCTCACCTGCTTTTGAAGTTGTATCAGACGGGCATTCACGCCATTTTGCTTATTGGCAATCTCATTCGCCGTGGCTTTTGCATCGGTTGCCCCGTGCACGGTAATGTTGGTCGTTTGCTGAACGCCGCCACTGCCTGCTATTGCGGCTTTACCCATCAGTTCGCTGTTGTACGGGTTGCGACCATTTTCACGATGTATGATGCCGTTCATCATCGCTGTCAGGGTTTGCGGGTCCTGTAAATTTAACCGCGCATTCGGATCAACGCCGAGCCACTTTGCAAGAAAAGCAATGTAGTCTTCGGTGTCATTTTCCTCAGGGGGCGCATATTTCGTGATAATGTCACGGACTGTGGTGAGACCACGTTTTGCGTATAACGTTAACTGTCGTGAGAGCGCACGCAAGCCGTCAAACGCCGTTTCAAATCGGGCAAACCGTCCCTCCCCATTTTCCCTTGTCGCGCCTCGTTGTCCCGCAAAATTCAAGTTGCCGGGGTTGTTGTTACGTAGTCCCCTTTCACTATATTCCGGCGCAGGGGGTGGGGTTGGCGCACCGGGCATGCCGGGAATATCTGCTGTAACCGGGTTGGGCAAACCGCCCTGGTGCTTATTGGCCCAGTCATTATCGATACCTAACCACTTGCCAAAATCCCCGATCCCGCGTTTTATCTGACGAGTATTGTAGTCCCACGATGATTCGGCACTTTGTTTGATATTGTCCCAGTCACTGTATAAGTATCCACCATACGCCACCAGCCCCAAGAGTGGAGCAAGACGAGCCAGTAAGGGGGTTAATGCCGCAGACACTTTCGCGAATCCCGCGAGCATCTTTACGGCCCATGTTGTAGCAACGGCTGCACCGAGAATTAAGAACGCATTTTTCCAGCCGCCGACCGCATCAACACCTTTTTTAATCCACTTCCCGATGGTTTCAAACGCATTCACGGCACGGTTGATATCTTTTTCCCACTTGCTCCAGTCAATTAAGCTTTTGCCGCCTTCTTTCCATGTTTTGTAGTCGTCATAAAGCAGGAGAAGCGCCCCGATTAATACCGTGATCATGCCAATGGGTGACATCAGGAACGCGCTGTTCAGAAGACGCCATGCAACAACAATGGCCCCAAACATGGCAATCAGCATCTTGCTGCTTTCATCAAGCCGCTTCCACCAATCTATAACATCTCCAATACCTTGAACGACGCGGTAAACCATTCGGCTGAAGACCTCAGCGAACCATAGAATACCTTTAATGATCTTAGTGAGTGTCGCTTCAATTTTTGGGAAGTTATCCAGTATCTTCTGACGTAACGAGTCGAAGGAACTCGCTAAACCACCCGCCAAATTGGCGCCAATCTTATCCCGAAGAATACCCAGTAGTGCGTTAAAGCCATGTAATGCGGTAGTGAATTTATTCGCCTGTTTCGCGGCTTTATCCGCATTGAACCCGGTTTTCTGCAACATCATTTGATAGTCAGCAGTAAACCCAGCTAACCCGCGCCGCATCGCCATCAGCGTATTTTCATCGATACCGAGCATTTGGGCATACTGATTGGCACGATAATATGGCATGTTACTAAGCCGCTGGCCGACTCCCGCCAGTATGCTCGCAGCATCCCGCATCTGACCGGATGAGTCGCGAGTCTGAACACCAAGCCGATTAAGCCACCCTTCCGCACCGGGATTGTTGCGCATAAACCGCGCCATGTTTTCCAGTGCGCTCTGTGCGGCTTCAGCGTTTCCGCCCATCTGTTGTACGGCATAGCTCAATGCTTTTATGCCGGCGACGGTTGCCCCGGTACGCTCTGATTGCCAGTAAAGCTTATCCAATCCACTGGCAATTTTGGTCGTAAAACCGATAATGGTGAGTGCGGCCCCTTCGACCGCAGTACCCAGCTTAAGCACATTAGCAGTAACACCCTTCACTACGGCTTCAAATTTCCCCCGGCCTTTTTCGTCTACATCAAAACCCAGGCTGATGAGGAAATCTTTAATTGTGTCAACATTACCGCTCATTCGCATCTCTCCAGCGTGCTATACGGGCCTCGTTATCGGCTTTTAAATCTAACCAGTCATTCATGCGGGCGATATCCGCCAGGTCAACAGCGCCGCTTAAGAGATCGGGATATTGGATATAGCCGGCGTCAACGGGGCGCATCAGATAATCTTCCCCGTCAGGCAGGCAATCGAGCACTAAGCCGCTGGCGGGGTTAGCGTCTCGTTGTCGGGGAGTGCGTGCAAAAAATTTCCCAGTGAATCCCCGATCACTCTCGCGACTAGCTGCAACAACGTTGGCAAGTCAATGTCATCAAAATGCAATACCCCCTGCGAAAACACAGCGGTCCATCCCTTACCATGCTGACGAGAAACCACTGATAAGCAGGGATAGAGGATCGCATTGCAATCTTCGTCGCTTAAGTCAGAAACGGCCTGAGCAATTTTGGGCAGCGCCTTCTCTAAAGCGCCCTCCCTATTTCTATCTTGCGCCATTGTCTGTACGGCGCGAATATCTGATACCAGCCCCGCTAATACCGGCAGTAATTTACGGGATACCTTAAGTTGATCGAACACGCTCAGCTTTGCCGTGCGATACTGGATACTGTTAATTTCAAATTCCATTATTAAAACTCCCCTAACACTTGATCGATTTTGATACAGTCAAACGCCCATGCGACGGTACCGCCTTTTATTGCGTTGGTGTAATCGGGTTGTTTCTGGAAAGCACCGCCCCGTGCTGTCGTGATTTCTCCCGACACATGATTTCGAATAACAATCACGTTATTACCCCACGTAGAAGAAGACAGTGATTGCGCGTTATACGCCAGTGACAACTTTTTATTGGTCGGTGAGGTTTTCAATAAAGTCACTGTGATGGTGCCGGATTTGCCCGCATGTAACGAGTGCATCCCTTCCCCGTCTGCACCAATCGTCATTGTGTTCTTGGCTTCGGTCATTGTGATGGTGATCCCCTCTTCCGAAGTGGCTGAACCATACCCCATATCGATAACCCCGGTTGGGCCGGTTAAAGATGCCGAAACATCCATAAATGAATAGGTTGACATGTTTACCCCTTATCGAACGACATTAATAATGACATCAGCGTAGTGAACAGCCCCTGCTAATTTAATAGCACACTGGATAACCGGTGCTTTTCGGGCTTCCCTGTCAGCCTGCGCTTGTGTCGCAATTGCTGGTGCGTAGACGTAATACCCTTTAGTTAAGGTATCACCCGACTGGATTTGTCCAATGCTCCCGCCGTTCCAGATACCCGGTGCCACCAGCCCGTTAGTGACGGCCTGATCAAGGGATTGCTCAACGTTGGTCAGTAAACGCGTGACACCGGCATCCGTCTGGGGGATCTTGCCAGTACTGGTGTAAAGCAGGTTATAAAGATTGTTCTGCACGTAGTTCTGTAACCAGTCCAGCCCGTGGCGCTCATCAATGAAATCCCCGTTCGCCATGACGCCTTCCTGAATAATGGCCGTGTCGTTGTTGTATTTAACAAACACGTTGCCGTTTTTCTTCTTCAAGGCGTTAGCTTGGGTTGCCGTGAGATTTTCAGCCGTTACGGCCGGTTCCTGTTTGAATTTCAAGGTAATGGTGGTGTTATTGCCATTGAAATTCACGGTAAACATCCGCCCCATCAGAGAAGCGGCGGTATACGGTTTTCCGGATGAATATTGCCAGAGCGTGCGCTGATAGTTGCCCGCTTTCAGTTTTGAACCGATATCGGTACCAACATCAGTATCTAATGCCTCTGTTTTCTGTGCTGTATGTCCATAGATACGGGACACAGACGCGGATTCGATATAATCCGCCACAGACAAAACATTTTCATCCGTCAGTGGATCATCCGCAACCACCAGCCCATACCAGCCACTAGACTCAGCTCCCAGTGTTGCCACTGCTTCGGTAATCGTTTCTGCTTTAGCCGGTTCGATAGCGGTAGCGCCCGATCCCTGATTCAGTTTTAACAAGTCACCAATATGCGTACCTGTTGTTGCTGATGAGACATAACCCACTGTACCCGATATTTGTAACGAAATAACAAAACGTGAGATATCCCACGTCACCGCGCAATCTTTCAGCTTTTCCGCCACTCGTTGGGCAACGCCATTAAGATTCGTCTCTTTACTCAAATCAATGCCGCTGCATATCACCTCTTTTCCATTAATCATTAACTTAAAAGAGCCATCCGTAATGGTAGTAAAATTGCTAATGGCTTGCTGTTGCTTCGTCAGTATCGCGCCCCTTAAGACAGCAAACGACTGATCTTTTACCCATCTGCCGATATATAAATCAACCGGACGTGGCGACTGGGAATAATAAAGTGCCGCCGCCTGATACTCTGGGGTATCCAGCCCAAAATCAGCCCCGACACCATCGATATCGGAATACAAACGTAACCGCTCATGAGTATCAATCACCTGGCTTGCGCCGATGATCAGTAGTGAGCCAAAGTTCCGGGATTGCGCGGCACGCGGGGCCATGTTTATCGTGACATTGACGATATTTGAAACAGGTAATCCCTGCATAATTTAATCTCCAAAGAATTTAACCGGCGCGTCCACCAGCGATTTAACACCGTATTCACGCTCGACTTTTCGACGCAAGGTGACCGTCATGTCATAGCGACGCACCCATTGGTTGTTAATGAGCTCAGGCGCAGCAAAAACACGGCCGTAATTGCTGAGTGACAGACCGATTTGATTTAACTCGGCGTTGTTGGGGCTGAGCGTGATCCCATCCCGAAATTGCGTGCAATGATGTTGCCCTGCTGGACCGTAGAACGAGATAAGGCATTCGATTTTCTCATGTCGCCATAACTCTGTACTTTCATCCGTTTGATTAACGAAAGCGGGCGTATCATCGGAAACTATCGATGAAATCCCGAACGCACACCAGTTAGTATCGTTACCCGGAAAAATCCGGGTTTCATCATTATGTTGCCATTTTGGAAACATCATTTTCCCCGACAAGCCACTGACAGCGCTTATCCAGCGGGACAACTTTCGCTCTACCTCGCGATCATAGTCCGGGGCTGACATCGGTGTGAGCCAGCCCGGTTGTTGTGTGCTATTGCTCAACAGGTATCCCTCCATCGAACGGCAGCAATTCACAATGCGCCTGCACGAACCCGGCCCCGTAAGCGGTATACGGATCAACAGATTTAACCAGATAATCCCGGTTTTGGTACGTAACCACATCGCCCGTTTTATCAGTTTCGCCTGCTATCAACCGTGCTGTTGTGATAATCAGAATATTACCGCTGACGACTTGCCCGGCTATTCGTATCTGGGCCTCAAGAGAGCGGTCAACGGTCACCACCCCGGCAAAACCTTTTGTGGTTTTTTCCGAAGTGGCGAACCCATCGTCATCGACAATGACCGTTCGCCGGGTATATTTCAGCGACGTATCGCAGAAATCGGGATCAAATAAAACCTCAGTGACGTCAAGAAGTGGCATTTTTATTCCTCACTACATAGTTGATAGAACGTAAGAGATAACCGTGATCATACAAGGGTTTATCACCCGGTATTCCCCGATCGCGCCTATTCTGAAGGGTCTTTTCTGATAAGGGGTGAAGCCTGTCACCGTCACTAATGACTTTCTTGGCGCCATCACGTGCAATCCGTCCTGCGCGCTCCAGCTCACGGATAGCGGCATCCTGTTTACCTTCAAGAGCAAACTCTGCGGCTGCTTTTAAACACAAGGCCGTGCGATCCTTGGTGTCGTCAATGCCGAGTTCAAGGAATGGGCGGGGAGGGAGTGTTACGGTTTTGCCACCCAGTTTCACTGTCGCCCCAGTAGATTGCAGATAGCCGATTTCCGCGTTGTTTAGCGCTTCCCCGTCTTCGCGCGTAGCATTTTCGGCGGGGATACCCACCAGCACGTCCATGCCAGACAGCTTTTTCAGGGATTCCAGTATCGCCGCCGCATTGTCAGCCCTGACCGTCAGACCACTTTTCATAACAGTTGTCTCCCACCTGCACCGAACATGGACCACCACCAAAAGAATTCTCTTCCGTATGCCGTGTTGTTCCAGAATCCCGCATCAGGGTTAATAATGCCCGACACGTCATAGCTGACGCTGACTTTATCGACTGATTTCGACGTCGCCACGCCACCCGCTGCCGTATTCACGCTGCCGCTGATAGCCGCACCCGCAATAGCTTTCCCTTTCAACTCAACGTAATGCGCGGTGAAGAGTTCAGCCAGATAGACGAACTGATCACCATGCATATTCTGGTCGAGTAGCTTATCCGCCTGGCTGAGATAGAAATGGATTGCGGTGTCGGGATAGCGGGTGCTATCGGAAAATTCAGGGAAGTCTGTACGGAATTGATCAACTGTCGGCAGAAGACTGTTTTTTGCCATTGCCAGCCCTCGGTTTCTTTTCAGTATTGTTTTCTGTCAGGGTTTTGTCAGATTTCACTTCTATCTGAGCCTTCATTTCCTCTAAGACCTTATTCAGTTCGGAAATGGTCACGTCTTTCACCTCTATCTGAGACTTAAGATCTTCATTCTCAGCAACCAGTTTCTCAATCACCTCTTCCAGAAAGGCCGAAGAGCTATTTAAGTCCTCTTGTTTCAGCTCATTTTCATCAATTGGCTGGGCGTGGGCTGAGAATGCCCAGTGGTGAATAACTTCATCGGGAAAGCTGCTAATACCCGGTTGCAGTTCTATTTGAGTGCCGTCTGCAAAATTCAGGATCGCTTTCTTTGATACAAGGTATTTCATGTCAGTCTCCATAAAAGGCGGAGGCGTCCCCGCCAGCAATCAAGATGCAGGAACATCCAAATACGCAATAGTGTTGGCATACGGCGTTTCAACCTGCCCCAAACGTCCGTAGTAAGTTGTCAGTTGCCATAGTCCGCGATATTCCAGCGGGGTATTCAACAGGGGTACCAGCGGGAAGCGGATATATCGCTCTTCTTGTGTGTAAGCGACCATTCTGTGCGCACCCTGTGCGCCACGCTTAGAGGCCCATTTCATTGAGACAATTTCTAAGGGTTCGCCATTCTCCTGGAATGCAATGCAGTTTATTTTCACGTATTCCAGTACGGAAATATTCCCGGCGTTAGACACCTTCTTGCTTGAAAGCAACCCGAATAGTTCAGGTGCCAGACCAACTTTACCCGGACAAATCGCGTAGCCGGACGCTACCCACGCGTCAGTAAGAAGGATATTAAAGTCCTGGACGATAACGTCCGGGTCTGTCGCCGCCGTCCACGGAGCCGCTGCTGCACGCGGGATAACCTGAGGGATATTCAATAACCCGCACATCCCCTTTTCTGCATCACCGATGTATACCTGCTCGTCAACATCCATATTGTATTTTAGCTTCATCGCGTCATGCTTCTGGCTGTCAATGGGACGCCCCACCTGCATAGCCGAAGCCAATTCGGTGACGGTATAACCCACCTCCATCCCCCACAATTCCAGCGCTTGAGCCGTACGCTCGATATTTAGGTTTGGCCCGGAATTCGCTGTTGATGTTGTGCTGATCCAGTTCTTACCGTTAGGGTTTGACCCCCCTGTCGCCGCAAGTGAGGTGTTTGTGTAGGAAGACACTTCATCGGCGATAGAAACGTCAGTACGAAGTGGCATATCACGTGACCATTTTGTCGACACCAGTGGCATGTTCAGTGTCTGGTCCCTGCGCTCCAGCTCACCAATAAGAAACACGCCGGTTGAATCTCTTGTGGCTTTATCGATAGTAAACATAGCGTTCCTTATTAAATGTTGTATGCGATTTCAATGTTGCCGTTAGCATCACTCGGCCCCATCACTTCGGCGCCCGGCAACGCCGGTGTATTTTCCCCTGTAACATCCTGGACCAGCACAAATGACCCAACTGGGCTATCGGCTGTCGCCCCGGCGACGCGCACATAAACCGGATTGCCTTTGCTGGCGCTAACACTAGCAGCGGATACACCCACCGCCACGCAGATATAACCCCGTTTCAGATTGTCGGCGGCGGACCCTACTTTAACCCCAAGATAAGCCAGATCTGTCTGTGACTGGGTAGGGTAGGGACGAACGAGAATACCTTTCACTTCGTCTACCGTATCACCCTCCTCAAGCGGGACAAATTTCCCGTTCGAATATTTCCCCACCAGCCCATATGCGCTGAACAGTTTCTTAGGATCGAAGGTTTCAGGCTGAATAGTCAGGTCACGAGGACGCGTTACAGCACCCGGAATGCCCAGCGGCATCCTGTCAAGATAAGAAATTCCACCCATTGTATTTACCTTATTTACGTTTCCAGATGTTGGCGTACAACTCATTCAGTTGCGCCGGCGTAGCGTGCTTTGATCCCACTGCCGAACCAGCAGCATCAGCAGTTTGAAAAGTGATAGGATTGAGTCGGTTCTTTTGCCGGTTAATTTCTACCGCGGCGTTAAATACCGCATCAACGGTTGCCTTTGGTGTTTTGGAAAAATCATTGATGCCGAATGATTTCAGGCTATCGCCAGTACGCATTGCATGATTGAGCACTTGCCGCTTGAGGGACTTATCCCCTGTAGGTTTGAATCCCGGACAAATGATTTCCGCGTCAGCAATGATGTTGCGGCGGTATGCGGCATCACCTGTCACTTTAGCGTCGTCCTCTTCATCTTCGGGGTTACCGTCAGCCGTTTTTCCCTCTAACGTATCAAGACGAGTTGATACGGAATCCATGAATTTTTGAGCCCATTCCGGCACGGCGTTATCCTCTGTCTTTTTTTCAGGGTTGTCGGGCGTGTCATCAACCGTAGTACGCTCCGCAGTCGGCAATGCCGTTGCCTGAGAAGGTACATTGATGTGGATTGTGTTGCCCGGGATAGCAGTCATACTATCCGATGGAAGTTCCGGTGCTTCATCGATGAGTTTTGCTAACGCGTCGTCGTCTTTGGTTTTGACGGCCGTAGCCAATCTTTTAAGCCATGCCATAACAGGCTTCTCCTTCTTAGATTTGAATGGGGATGAGTCCCCGATTGCACAGCGGCCCCCTGCCCGGCCTTTTTCAACAATGGCGAGGTGGTTGCCTGTGATTTGGTATTGCTTGCCTTTTCCTGGCGAAAATTGCTCGTATTGAGCGTCGTAGCCGCAACTGACATCTGTCATTCCAGCGTTTACTGCGTCAATAGCCTCTTTGCGCTTAACCAGCAAATCGGCCACCAGCAAATCGGACTTATCACCGGTACCACGTCGCACATTTTGAATATGACCGTGAGCCAGTTCTGAGAAGTTTGAGGGATTAACAAAAACAATGTTTCCTTTCTCGTCTTCAGGATGATCCAGTGTGACCGCTACCCCTTCAAAACTTGCCATCGTTTCCGGTGAGAAAACCTCATCTTCGGTGCGATAGACTGTGACCAATCCGCTAGCATCGGGTTGTAAATCAATTTCTTCGGGCAAGTAAGTTTGCGTACCCGTGCGGGCTATCGGCACGTCTTTACACAGCAAAGAGCCATCGGCCTGTAGATAGCGTGTTTCTCCGAGCCTCGTCGTGAAAAAATATTTCATGGGTTACCTGCTAATTTCAGGCAATAAAAAAGCCGCGATTTGCGGCCTGTTATTCTCTCGGCGGTGGAATGTGAACTTCCGGCCAACATTTACAATTGGGTAGACATCCCGCATGTCCGGTCATGCCGTCCAATGTGGGTGGATCTTCCCATCGTACAAATTTATCTTTCATCTTTCTGTGTGAGGGTCGCGTGCCTGCCCCTTCAATACGCCACCAATAACCTTCTGAGCCAACTGATAACGCGCGAGCCTGTGTAAGCGCCGTTGTCGCTCTGCCAATCTCGGTACGGGCTATCATGCGTGCACGACCTGCGGCCACATTCCCCGACGCCATGATCATCCGATAAAGCTCATCCGGTCGCTCACCGTTGATAACGGCCTGTATTGCCCTATCCTGAATCTCTTTAACACGTTCAGCGGCTTCAAGCGGTAACGACTTCATCAGTTGAATCTGACGATAAACGATATCTTGAGTGACTTGCCCAATCGGAGTATTTCCAACGACATCGCGCAAGCCCTCTGAAATCTCTTGCGACACAGAACGCCACTGGCGCCATTCTTCACTCTCCACTTGCATGAACATTTTGTGTGCTACGGAGGTGATCCAGTCATCAATGACCAGTGAATAATCGATAAGATGACCCGATACGGTGTCAGCGCTGGCTTGAGAACCATCGTAAGAGCCAGTGATGATCTGATTTATTTGGCTGACTATCGCCAGTAGGCTTTTGCTGTATTGAATTTCCGAACGTCGGCGGAGGGCTGGTTTCAGATTCAGACTCCGCCCAGATCGCTTTTGCGCTTTCAATGTCTTCATCTGTGATTGACCCTCCGATGCCGATAATGTCAGCCATGTTACGTAAATCTGTCATTGCTGCATGTACGGGTAGAATTTGCCGATCTACTAGTGTGCCAATTGCAGACGCTACATTATTCGCCATTGTTGCTCTATCCGTGTCTGACATTTCCCAAAGTTTGTTGAACTCAAACGTAAAATCATTAGGAAGCGGCTCGCCGAATAGTGACCGATGCGAGATGTCCAGCAGCCATCTCAATGGGCGACGGAGACGTCTTTCTTGAAGCGTATTAACCCTGCTGTAGTAGTTTTCTAAGTCACCGTCGCCGGTACTGAAGCCTGACGGTGACTGACCAAACAAACGCACAAGCGGGATACCGGTAGCCCCAGAGACTTGTTCAGCGAAGCGCAAAATCACATCCGCAATACCGGCAAATGAGTAGCTGTGCGTCTGGAATGTATCCAGCGCGTCCATCAGCGTCATGCCTTCAATTGTCTGAAACTCGCGGATCATGTCCATATGCTTCATCAGTGCGGCGTATGCAGGACTTCTTTCGCCTGTCGCTAATATTTTCCTAAACCCGTCAATGCTATACGTCCGCAAGTGCGCTTTGTGAATGAGCTGAGTCGTGCCTACAGTTGCTGTGTCGAAAGCTTGAACTCGCTCAAAAATGCGCTCTACGACCGACATCCCCCAGCCATTTTCTGTCTGTGCTTGCTGAAATGGCAACGTGTCGCCTTCCATTCGAATAACGCGCGAGTAGTGAATCTGCCAGGGTGGAATTCCCTGTTGATTTATCACTACGTTATAGAATCGGGGTTTTCCGAAGTGCGGGCCGTACTCTTTCACTAAGTCACTGTCTGTCGGTTTGACCATCCACCGATCGAGACACATCACGCCTTTAAACTGTCCTTCCTTGATGGTTTCAAGATTAAGCTCTGTTGATGGGTCTTGTCCGTCAATCAGTACCACCAGCAATGCCCCACCGTAGAGCCGCGACCATTTCAACGTGTTATTGAGTTCGTCCCACAGTCCGATATCTTCCCAGAACGTTTCCAGCCTTCCTTTAGCATCTGGCTTCATCCGTGAACTAATTGATATGCCCTTGCGAGTCATATCATCAGCCATCGCGTCCACGCCCGCACCAATTAAAAAGGAGCTGCGATAGCCAAACTCAATCTGCACTCGGTTGCGTGAAATGTAGCCGGGTATGTACGTACCCCCGGTTTGAATGTTCGATGTATAGCTACCCAGTTTTGCAGTAAAGTTATTGTACCCGTCAGTAGTCCTAACGGGCTTTTTTGCGTCGTTACGACGATTTTTACGGGTCATTGCTCCCTCACTGAAATTTGTTAAAATTCGACACTTTTTAACATAATGACTCTTAAGTGAACTGAGGGTTTGAGGTTCACTTAAAATTGTCGCCAAAACGGATAAAACCCTCAATCTTTGTTGCTAAATCAGGCACTTTTATTTGTTGCTGAATTGTTAATAAAAACACAGAAATCATTTCGGAGTGATTTTGGTGTGAAACCGTTATTTTCTAGTGTTGTCGTCCTAAAGCTTCCCATATACCCAAGTCGCCGGACTTCATATCGGAAATAGCATCCATGAGCGGATCAAGTTGATCATCATGCGTATTGAAATCGGGAGTGATAGCTTCCATTTCAGTGAGAAAATCATTTATCCATTCAGCCTCGGCGGGCAAGTAAACGTAACCTGATTCGATATAGCCTTGAACGTCCATCAACCGCGTGAACTTATCCTTATCTCTCTGAATGGGTATCACCGGGCATAGGGCCTCTGTCTGGATTTCTTGGATTAGCCCGGTACCGGAAGCTTTATCTTCAATCTTCATCGAAATCAAAGAACCGCAATCTTTTCTGGCCTTACATTTCGTCCAAAACGCAACAGCACGACGTTTAAGCTCTTTCGACTCCCACTTTCCTCGGATCATGTCAATCAGGTACATCTTGCCGTCTTCACCCAAGCCCCACAGCTCAAAAACAGAGAAGTCATTGGCTTCTTTGATTTTTTGGGCCGTATCGCCGTAAACCGTACTCCAACGGATAGGAGGTAAGACGGTATACTCTTTAAACCACTCAGATTTGATTAAGCCGCCGCCTTTCGCCGTGGGTCTTTGCTGATACAAAGCATTCCAGACCAGCGACCCCCTTTGTTTACATTTATCGACAAAATCACGCGGCATGCGTTCTGGGAACAGGATTTCACCTGGCTTTCTTAAGCGATATGTTTTGCCGTTCAGTTCGTGAATTTCTTCTTTTTCGGCCTCCATCGGAAAACTGACGACGCGCCATTGCTCGCCGCCTTCCTCTGCCAGTTTAAGAAGTTGCCCGGCGAGGTCATTCTGATGCCAACGAGTAAGAATAATTACGATGCCGTTTAGCTTCGGGTCTGCACGAGTAAAGAACGTTGTGTCATACCAGTCCATGACAGCTTCTTGATAAACAGGAGATGATGCTGTTTTATAGTCCTTCGCAGGGTCATCAATGATACCGATATTCATCCCTTGACCCGTGATACCGCCATTCACGCCCGCCGCGCGATAAGAGCCGCCGTGCAATTGACCTTTTGCGTCCAGTACTTCCCATAGTTCCGCAGTACGAATTGCCCCACCCGCAAGCGTCCTGATGTTCGTTCCGTTTAAGCGGGTATCCGGGAATACCTCTTGATATTTTTCCGTATCAATAATGCGCTGCGTGTCGCGTGACATGCGATTAGCGAGATCAGACGAATATGAGCATGAAATAATGTGCCAGTTCGGATGCTTGCCTAGTGCGTAAGCGGGAAGCCGACGAGATGCCAGTTCACTCTTTCCAGAGCGTGGAGGTGCAAATATCATCAGCCTCGGCATCTTGCCAGCCTCGACATCACTTAGAAACTGATCGAGCTCTAGACAAAGTAACTCATTAAACCAGCCTGTTTCATACTGTGAGTTTGTATAGAGCGTGAAATCCATCAAAGATGATTTTGCTTGTTCTATTGCTCTACGTCGATAGGCTTCAAGAGTCTGTAAGTTTCTCATTGAGCTGACTTGAGCGACGGCCATATCCGAACTCCTTTAGTCTCTCTTCAAGTTGCTCATCAGTTAAATCAATTTGTATCGGACCGCCATCTTTGCCCGTAATCTCTGTCTTCTTCGGCGCTTCCCAGCCAAGTAGCTCCGACAATTGTTTAATTGCAGCTTTCGGATCATGAAGCTTTAACTTGATGCCGTCTTTGCCTGTAGTCAGTTCTGAGATTGCGCTTAGATACATCGGGTCTTGCAATGCTGAGTCTTTGAATTGCCACGATGCCTGAAAGACTGGCTTGCCCTCATCGTCCTCACCAATCTGACAGTTGCGAAATTCAGCGATGTCGTAGATAGAGACACGACCCATCGAAGACAGTCGTTCTAAGGCTTCTTGGCGGCTCATCACCGCATCAGAAACGGCTTCTTTGTTCATTGCGTCGAGAAAGGCTTTGACCTTATCAAAACTCATCATTCTGCTTGCTTGGGTATGCGCTGATTCTCCTTTAGCCTTCCCCCCTGACAGCTTGTAAGCATCTGTTAAGTTCTTACCCTTAAGAATGTGAGTGACAAATTTTTGCTGTAATGGAGTTAAGGCATCGAAAAGAATCTTCTGCTCATCTGTGAGCGTGACTTTCTTTTTTGCCATTCTTTAATTTCCTTACTTCGATAGCTCACATGCCATTTTCATGACATGCTCTAGTTCTTCATTACTCAGTCCGTGATATCGCTTTAATTTGATAATACTAACCAGCATCTTGGCTTTTTTTTCTGCCAATTCCGCGACATGCCGCCGAAGTGATGGCGCAAGATGAGGAGAAATCTGGTGCTCAGGCATATTTACCTCTCTGTTTGTCACTTTCCCTTAAATAAAAAAGGCCGCACTGGGCGACCATGTTGAACCCTTGCTAAACCGGAAACAGTTGGAATCAGAACTTTATGCTACATGCTGAAATATAATCCCGTGCTATCGTGAGACCACCAGCCTCAAAAACCTATACAAAACTCTATCAAAGGCACTTAATGAGCACCTTTTGTAGAATTTTATAAAATTAGTGACTCTCCCGAGGTCCTCACTTTGACCACCGTGGTCATGGTATCCATAAATTCGTCCTTGTGGCGCTGATAAATTTTGTTCACTTGCTTTATGTCAGCATAGCCAAGTAATTTAGCTAACTGCTCACCAGTAAACCAAATCTTCCCATCTTTGTTATCAAAAGGAATAATTTCGTGTTCTTTGAAAGTTAATGCGTTCATTTGCGTATACCTATAGAAATTAGAGCCTGCTAGCATAGAAATATCGTCCCAAGACAGGTCGCCACCTATAACGACATTTCTCAGGCTCTATTTCTATAAACTCTTGGTTAGGATTGGCGCATGCTAGTGCGCGGTGAAATTCGGATATAAAAAAGCCCCGAATTAAACGAGGCTCATTGATTAGGTATTCTTATTTTGCGGATAGTTTCACAAGATCTATAAAATCTTGACATAGTTCTAACTTATGTCCGTGATCGTCAACAAAGTTATATCTGTTAAAATATTCTAATATTTCCTCGGGACTTTTCCCATATAGAGGAGATTTAGAAAGTGAATCGAGTTCATGTTTCATCTTCAAACCTTCATTCTGTTGGTTATAACCAAGCTACAAAAACATTGGAAATAGTTTTCCGTCTTTCTATTGCTGACACTGAGTTTTGATGTAGTCCTGCAAGCCCTCTAATTGTGCCTGCATCGTTGTTACTCTTTCGGTGAGAGTGAAATAATCCCTGACAACGGAGTCTTCCAGTCTGGGGCTGGCTGCATCATCCAAGCGGGAGGAGCCGGCTTCGCCTTGATTACAGGTGGCTGCGATGCGCAACCGGCGATGACCAGCGGCAACATCGTTGCGAAGCACATCAATTTCAGATTTCGCATGAGCAAGTTCCTTTGTATGCTTCACATCTAATTCGTTCAACATCGTGATGTGAGAGTTCTGATAGCTGATAGTGTCAGTCAGTTGCTGGATTTCTGATTGCTGCTGCTTTGTAACTCGTTGCTCTCTCTGTAACTCAGCGTGATAGTAATAAGCTGTCAGTGAGATAATGATTAATGCGAGTATCGTGTAGTAGCTAGCGTTGAATTTCATGATAAAAACATCGATCTTTCAGATGCCCGTCGTGCGTCTAATCCCGGCAATATACGCCCACCAGCCTGATTCCATCTCATAAACTCATTGGCCGCGCCTTTATAGTCACCCGCATTGAGCTTCTTAAGCAGCGTAGAACGAACGAAAGCCCCGGCACCGCAGTTAAAGATAAACGAACATAAAGCATCAAACTGGCCTTGCGTCAGCGGCACTTTGACATTTGATTCGATAGTGATGTAAACCGGGGCTAAGTCTTCCAGTAAGAACTGCGTAGCTTGCTCATCAGTAATCGCATCACCGGGTTTGACGCCGTGAGTGTGACCGTAACCAATTGTCCACACCCTTGCAGGACAAAGGTACGCAGTCAGACTGCAACCCTCATAGCTTTTGAGTTCCTTAAGACCTTTTTCACTGATTTGCATTAGCTCACCTCAAAATTTCTTAAAATTTCTTACCACCCGTCCTCGCACGATTTTCTTTTTTATGATCTGCACGCTGTTTGTTGTATTCCAGCTTCTCAATGAGAGCGCTTTCAATGTCATAATTAAATGCTTCTGCGTAATCTAATATCCTGATAACAGCATCAGCAAGCTCAACCTCAGCCATCATTCTATGAGAAAGATGCTCATCTCTAAGATTCTTCCTTTCACCTTCCATGGCCTCGCTGATTTCTGAGTGAATTAGACAAAGCAAAGTGCCTTTCTCACGTGGATTATCCCACCAACCAGCTTCAACATTTTGCTGGTGAATAACTTTCTGTAACTCTGATATAGATAACTTACTCATTCTTTTACCCCCGCTTTATTACGCAAAGTCCCGCGCATCAATTGACCAAAGAAGTCAGTCCCCAGATAACCAATAATGACGCTGCCGATGTACGCTAAATCCGTGCTCAAATTTAAGAAGACCAACAAATCACGAATGAACCAGGCGATAAGTGCGCACATCAGCGCGTCAATCATTGTCTTCCAGAACTTACCGCCGTTATATCGACCTCTGAGATAAGCCATTGTTGCAGCCAGCGCCGCACCTAAACCTTGTTCTTTGACTGATAACAGCCATAACCATAGCTGCATCCAGATGTCTGGTTGCTTGTCCATTATTTTCATGTTCCACCCCCGCTGGGGATTAAGTCCCCGCGATTACGGGCGTGAAAAGAAAAAGGCCGCGAATAATCGTGACCAGGAATGAGTGCCAGTAAGCGACTGGCGGCGCATGCCCTTATCTGCTATCGTTAAATCGCCAAAAGTAACAATGCAAACGAGGAAAATTAGATGGGAAAAGTAATCAAAACAAATAAGTTTATAGGTGACAGCATGCCACCTGGACTTGCCAGAAAAATATACGAGCAAGCTAAGCAGCAACCACAACAATCACCAAATAAACCAAATGAACAATCTCCTACCTCTTCGAGTGGAGGTTCTAATAAAAACCAGTAAAAAATAAGGATAATTTATGAGCCGAGACAATCTGTTATATCAAATCTACTATTCATACCAGCTTCACATGATGTTTAGTGTATTGCTCGGTAGAATAGATAAAACACTTTCATTTTTTCTACTCTTACTCGGCTCGTCCGTTATTGGCAACCTTGGAAATCAGGTCATTATCGGTATTGCAATAGCAGCAATTACTGCGCTCAGAATGGCATTTTCATTTGAGAAGACAGCCGAATCAGCCAGAAAACAATCTATACGCTATCTCAATTTATTTACCACTCAAACGTTTATTACCTCTGATCAAGAATTGTCGAACCAGGTTTCCAATATACAAAATGATGATCTTAGTGTTTGGGGGTCTTTATCACATCCGGTAGACATAATTACAAGGAAACACCTTGGTGAACCGGTAGACATTAAACTTACCCGCTGGGAAAAATTTATGTCATGCATAGCCAGATAGCAAAGTAAGCCATTCTGTTTATTCAAACAAAAAAAGCCACGACATGCGCAGCCCTGAAAACAATATCGTATTTTAATCGCATTTTGTTGACATAATACGATTAAAATCGTATTATCTAATCATCCCAAGCGGATAGGCTCTTTAACAAATGAGGAAACGATGGTTACGGTTCAATGGACGAGGAAAGCACGAAAACAGTTGCTTTCAATCGATACCAGATACCGGAAAGCTATCAATGAGAAGGTTAACCAGCTTGAAACTTTCCCCGCAGTGATGTTGGACATCAAGAAGCTTCATGACCTTGATAACCAATACAGACTACGGGTTGGTGAATACAGGATAATCTTCGAAATCACTGACGGCGAGCCGGTTATCTGCTCGATAATGGCAGTCAAACGGAGAACATCGACAACGTACTAGGCGGGGCAACCCGCCATTTCCTCATTATTAAATTCACCGCGACTCTTGGCTACACGGATGAATACATGAAAATGCAATACATAAATGATGAAGCAGGAAAACCTCAATATGTTGTCCTGCCAGTAGCTGAATACGAAAAACTTCTCAGCACAAAGGAAGATTGGGAGGATGTGCCATACACTCCGTCAAAATATGATGAGGTGACCGTGCCTAACGGCGTCGTGTCTATTATGGTTGATCAGGATGTTTCTATTCTGGCAGCCTGGCGCATCTATCGTGGGCTGTCTCAGCATGAGGTAGCTGAAAAACTCAACACGGCTCAATCAACCGTATCTCAGTGGGAGGCGTCAGATCGACCACAGAAGCGCACACGAGAAAAACTGGCCGCACTATACAACTGTACTCCAGAACAGCTAATTCCATAATCCAACGGCCCCGCTCAGGGGTCGTTTACTTTGGCTGTAAACCTTGAGTTTGCTACTGGTAGAAATAGAAAAACCCGCTCATCGGCGGGCCTGAATATTCTTTAGTGAGCATAGCTAAAATTCCCCACTATCTGGAGAGATTACGCCAAGTTTATGCAAAACGCAAGCCCTCTCTTTTTTATCGCGTTACTTTGCTAAATTCAGATGCTGCTCTGCTTTCCTCGATATCACATTTCGCCACCAGCTTTTCATAGAATGGCTTCCAGTTACGTGACCAACTTGATTGTGTTAGTTCTGGCAGGAGAGCCTTAATTGCTGCATATGCCACTGACGATGGCACCCGACTATAACCGCGACCAGAACAACGCTCACAGATTTTAATCATGGGCGCACCCGTAGCTTTCGTTGCTTCACGGTCAACGACCTTCCCGGTCCCGTTACAACGACAACGACTGGATACGATCCCTTTGCCATTACAAGGAGAGCAAAGTTCATCTACCCGCTCGGTTTCTACCCGTTGCTCTATCACGTCCTTATATCCTGCGTACCTAATCACATCACGCTGAACAGAGATTAGCCCGCGTCCATTGCAATGTGAGCATGTGCTGATTGTAGCGGCAGATCGGGAATATTCTTCAAAGGCCATTTTTGCCAAGATCACCAGGCATTTTCCCAACTGGCGCCCGCCCGCTTTGGTAATGAGTTTGGGGACCTGACGTTTGGCATACAAAGTCAGTTGCTCAACGGTTCGTATGGTATCTTCATTGCTGACGCCGTGTTTACCCAAGAACGCAGCCATTCCAAATGTCGCCTTAGATTCAGCCATGCCGAGCGCTGCCATCACATCCGTACCCGTGATCCGGTCTGTTGATGTGCATTTGGATGAATTACTGATTGCTAGTCCTTTCGGGCTGAAATGTTTTAATGCTGATTCGAGTTTCATTATTATTCCACCCACTTCTTAAAAGACAGTTCACGTACTTCATCACCGTTAACAAGTACGTCATTGAAATCACCATGATCGGGCCAGCGAATACTGACCGTTTCTAAATCGTTTTTGGCAATGAGATTGCCCCTGGCGCACTCAAACGCCGCCGCGTGCCCAGTGGCTGAATGCAAATCCATATCTGTAAAAATAATTAAGTGTTTAACCCCGTTTGGCACCCGGAATTTCCCCATAAATCCCGCATTCATCGTTGACCACGTATTGCAGCCGTATATCTGCTTGCATGACAGTGCAGTTTCTATGCCCTCAGTGATCCCCAACGTTGATGAAACTGGGAACATACGAATAGCAACAGATCCTGTGTGCTTTAAATAATCATCAGACTGTAGAGAATACGTCTTTTTGGCGATATCCATATTGGCTTTCTTATCACCCTCTAATAGCGTTCTGTGCAGGTAACAGAGCGTGCCTTTATCATCCGTAGCCAGGGAATACATGGCCTGAAAAGCGTTCGTTCCTACGGGTTGATGATGGCAATACCTGATTTGTTCGACGGGTAAACAGTTGATCCCCCGGTGGCGTAAATAACTTTCGGCTGACGTTCCGCGCAGGCTCACCAGTGTAGAATACTTCCTAATCACCTTGTCACGAAATAATGACCGGTCATTTTTATTGGCAGAAGACTGAACGCTTTCAGGCTGATGTGCATACGTATTGCCAATAATTTCATCAACTTCTTTTGCTTGCGTTTTAAAGTCTTTCTTCTGAGTCAACCGGAGTAGTGCCCATCCATCACCGGTATTACAGACGCAAATAAAAGTTCCCCGCCCATCCCGATCATCACAACGATATTTACCTTTCTGATCGCAAATAGGACACTTGTCTTTGTAATGTTTCTTTCCTGTGATGGGAGGCAGGCCATAATGCTCAAACACTATCGACCATTTTCCGATAACTGCATCCGTTGTTTTCATTCGCTGCCTCCATGCGCGGCTGAACTGAGTTGCTTTTTCTCCTGGCTCTTCGCGTAAGCAATCAATTTCCATTTAATGAAGTTGTTCACTTCCGGGGTTATCTCTACCGGGTGATCATTTAAGCCATTCGGGTACTCACTGAATTTGCTTTTGAAGGTATGGGCGCACCAACCATCAGAAATGGGCCTCCCTTGGTTGGCTCGCTGACGCTGGTAATATTTGATTTGTGACCACCAGCTTTGCTTTTCTGTCTTACTGTAAGTGCGGTCCTTACCGTTAAGTTTTTTCAGTCCGCGAGAGCGATCAACTTCAACATCTTCACCGCTTAAGGGTTTAAATCCACACTTAGGGCAGGCGTAGACAGCCGGGGGTTTCATGAAGTGACACGATGGACACTCCTTCGGCAGCTTTTCAGCTTTGTCGCTGTCAGTACGGCGATAAGCCTCTTTCATACCATCACTTTTGGAAGGTAATGCGTCATACTCAATATCATCGGGATAACCGAGTCGATGGACTGTGCCGGAATGATCGAAGATACGACACGTTTTCTTTCCCGGCGCAACCCTTAAGCCTCTGCCAAGAATTTGAACCCATCTGATTTCTGATTTAGTCGGACGAGCGCAAATAATGCACCGGACATCACTGTCAAACCCCGCAATCAGCGTTCCCACGCTGACTAATATTTTTGTCACACCCTGCTCAAAGCGATGGATAATGATCTGTCTTTCTTCCGGGGGAGTCTCAGCAATGATGACCTCGGCATTAACACCGGCTTTGTTAAATTCGACTGTGATAAAATTGGCGTGGGCCACGTTGACGCAAAAGCAGATGGTTGGCTCATCATTACCATTCTCCAGCCAATTCTTGACGATATCGCCCACCAGCGTTGAATCACCCATGATTTCAGCTAACTGGTCCTCTTTATAATCCTGTCCAAAGTCATCACTGGAAGTCAGTTTTACGCCTTTCAGGTCCGGCTTTGTCGGTGCATAAAATTCATAAGTGCTAAGCTCGCCTTTATCGATAAGCTCCTTCATCGTGGTTGGTTTCAAGAGCTGTTGATAGTAGTTTCCCAGAAACGGAGAAAATGGCGTTCCTGACAGTCCAATCACTTTTACATCGGTGTTCTCTGCCAAGTGATGGATCACTTCAAGCAGCTTTTTGCGGCGCAAATGAGCCTCGTCAATAATCAGCAAATCAATGTTGTCCGGGAAGTCACGGCGGATCAGCGTGTCAGCCGAAGCAATCTGAATTAAGCGGTTCGGATCATGAGGCTGGTAATCCCGCCACACGTAACCAATTTCTTCTTCCGGCAGTCCGTACTGAATGAACCGGGTGGCAGTCTGGCGCACTAAGGTTAGGTAAGGCGCGACAAACATCACCCGCATCCCGCGAGAAACGAAACCGGCCGTGATGAATGCCGATAAGCCTGTCTTACCACTCCCCGTGGGCGCATATACCATGAATGTACTGTGCTGTTTCCAGTTCTGGCGCAACATGGACAATGCCCGGCTCTGGGTTGTGTTTGGGGTTATCGTCAGCATGTTTTACCTCCCCATTCCCTTAAGGCGAATTCAGTGACATAATCGCCTGTAGGCGCTGAATTCTGAGTCGTGCCTGCAAGAGCCGGTGAATTCCTCGCAAAAGTGTCCACCGGTTTCTTGCCCCCCTTAATTTTCAGTTCGTTTTTCCACGCATTGATAATCCGCTTACTGTCCTCATCATGTTCACGCGCAGGCATATCGTTGTACTGGCGCTCATAGTCAATTTTGTGGAAATAGGGATTGATGATCACAGGCGCAACGATACCCACCGCGCGCTCGACATCCTCGTCAGTTGGTACACGGTCGAGGTATTTTTTAAAGGTTAATTCTCCGGTATCCACAAGATGGTTAGTGATTTTTTTCAGCTGCTTCACTGCACGAAAAACCCCCTTCACGCTGTCGTTATTCGCTGACGGCATGACTTCACCTTCGATCCTCTCCCCGTCAATAACCAACGGAATGCTGTCGATGAATGCGCCACGGCTGAGGAATTTATTCACTTCAGCTGTCGTGATGTGCGGATAGGCTTTAACTAACCCGAACAGCATTACCGCCATTGGTTCATCATGCCATGAACTCTTGCCTTTTCCGTTTCGGATGGCGGCAATCAATGCGTCTTGATGCTTGAGGCTCAGCAGGTCATAATCACCCACCACAAGGTAGTGAGTGCTCAGCGCTTCCAGATCCACCGGCCTTGCGTGACTGTTGTGGGGCTTGTGAGGTTTATGTGTTTTCCGTGCTGGCGCGTTGGCCTTGACCATAGCGGCGGCCTCATCCTCTGACATGCCGGCAGCGACTAATTCAGCAATGGCTCGTGCAGGCTTCCAGCTTACGAGAGCACGATGTTTTTTGATGATCTTTTCTGCTTTTTCGTTTTTGATAATCATTCTCATTTGTCCTAAAAAAATAAGGGGGTACTTATTTAATACTTTTCCGTGCCTGCCACTTTTTTTGGTTTTTTGCCCACTTTGATAATCATTCTCATTTGGCTATTTTTCTCATACTTAGCCCTAGTGATCCCCTCACCACTGCTACCACAGCCAGAAGACACAGCCTTTCCCGTACTGACTGATACCACTGCGATCATCCTGCCACCTCCGATTGGGGCTGGTTCTCTGGCAATGCTTTCGGTGCCTTAAGCGGCTCCTCGGTATAACCCTGACTCGCTCTTGCATATTTCCTGACAAACTCCCTAAGCCGGATATTTGCTGCTCGTCTCGCTGCGTTATCTTTCCGATATAAAACCGGTTCTTCATCCCAAACCACCTCATACACCTCGGCATACTTGACCGTAATTTTTGCCCGTGTAGCCGGATCAAGACTCAGTAACATCTCCTGTATCCATTTGCCATCATCAGAAAAATATCGAGATGGCATTGATGCTTGAGCATGAAGATTAATGAACATAGTTATAACTATTGAGATAAAATTTTTAACAAATTCATTTCTCCACTCTTCGTATTGGGGCAAAAGCAAGACTTTCTTTTCGAATGGCTATATCGGGGCAAATCGCTACTGTTGCATCTTCAATCCTTTGCGAGAGAGATACAGACGGGCGGCGAAAACCATGCGCGATTTGATTTAAATAGGCCGTGGTTGTTCCAGACATTTTGGCAATCTGGCTCCATTGGGCGGACGTAAGTTTTTGGCGAAGATTTAGTAACTCTCGATCCATTTATCACCTCTTCTGTTGATATAATTCATCATTAGCAATATGCTAACTATACAAACAGAGCGAAAGATTAGCAATACTGTAAATAGCATTTAGCTAATTAACGAGGTATTTTCAAAATGGAAACCAAAGATATTAGGCGTAAAAATTTAAAATCACTTATGGAATCAAGTGATCTATCCCAAGCATCATTTGCTATGCGCTGCGATTTATCGCCATCCATGATAAGCCAATTAATTAATGGATACAGGAACTTAGGTGATTTCCTATCTAGAAAGATAGAAGAAAAGCTAAGCATAAAACGCGGTTGGTTGGATGTTCCACATGATGAAATAATCAATTCAAATGAATTAACAAAGTCACCACCAGACTTAATTGAAAGAGATAAAAAAATAACCCCACAAGAAGAGTATCTTATAGACCTTTTTAGACAAATGCCAGAAAGGGAACAATCAAGAATAATCAACGAATTAAAGGAAAAGGCGGATGATTACGAACGGATCATTAATGAGTTACTGGAAAGGAGAAAGCGCACACTGGGATAAATGATTCTAACGGCGCCGTTAAATTGGCGCTTCATTGTATAGTTTATTTTGGAATTAATGTTATTAATAAACAACATGTTATCATTAATTTCAAAAAAATTAGCAATTTGCTATTAATAAAAAATTACCATATAGCTATATTCAAATCATCCGGTACCACACTTAAGAGGTGATTAGCATGACCGTAAATCGAGAGAATCAGGAAATTAGCGAAAAAGTAGAAATGCTTAGTTCAATTTTAGTTGGTTTGCAACGTCTGTTACTAAGCGGTGGCGTGTCAAAGAAAGACCTAAATAACATAATTGGTTCAGCATTGAACATAAGCAATGAAATACATGTCAAGCTTGAAATTGACAATGGAAGCATGACTTATAATAAATGTGCAAACAAAAACATTAAAAGTCATACCGATGTCATTATTAGTAAATCTTATTTATCAAAATAAAGAATAGATGGCGGTTAAAGATACACAGCTAAAAAATTACCAACATAACCTCAAAACCGATTACCGAGGTAAGCATGAAGCACAACAAGAAAAGACATTAATAAATTGCAAGTATCAAAGTATAAGCGAAATTTAATTGATTTAAAAACGGCTCTGGTACCCGACACCAATCAAACACCAGAGCCTGAACAAAATAAACACTTTGAGGCATGATTACTATGTTCAACACGAATTGTATCACAAAGATTTTCACTTTTGCAGTCAAAAGACAAGCAGACACTGAACAGCTCATTGTTAAAGTTAAATATGTGGCTGAAAGTTATCAGCAAGCTAAAGATGCATTATCTGAAATGTTTTCAGGGTATTCCATTGTGTGGATGGGGCAAATAAACGAGGTGCGCAATGCGTAAACCAATTACTTTAGATGATGCACAATACCGCTCAGGTTTAGCCTGTTCACTCTATGAGGTCATTATAGATATGGCTGATAAAGAGGAGTGCTCAATCACCCTGACTAATTTAATTAATCTTGCGTGTGATATTAACTATGAGATTTCTCACTCCCTTAAAGCAGCTTTAGCTAGCAGGGGTGAAGAATGAATAATAACTCTCTAAATAAGCTAAAAAATATTCACTATATTGGTTTAGCGGCAGATGATGCGCTCGGAAAAATCGAAGCTTTAGCGGCAGCGGCGGGTTATTTACTTGCTGATGACGATCTAGCTGAAATCGGATTTGAGCTTATATCAATCATCCAGACAATTGCCAGTGAAGCATCAAAGGGGAAATGATGAGTGACTTAGCTGATGATATCTCTGATATGAATTTAAAGGTCATGCAAATACAAACAAATCTCGCTTCTAGTCTGGCGAGCGGTATTGCGCAAGAAATAAGAATATTGGAAGGGGCTTAAATTATGAAACCAAAAAAAATTGATTATTCCCGCTTTGATGACGATGAGCCTATTAGTGATAGTGCCATTGAAAACGCATTCGGTGTAAAAAGTTTGCCTGTGTATGTTGTTAATCGCCACGGTCATTATTACAAGCGCTTTAGTCGTGATAGTGCCATTAATAAGCTAGCGCATATTATGACGCAGAAAGTATTTAGCCGCGCCGGACGCCAAACTAATTACCCGGTCCGGCCAATTATTGGTGAAGACAATGAAGTGCGCTGGAAAATAGGGGAATTACTGCCTGACTATATCCAGTGTCATAAAAGGGCAATCAGGCGAATAAGATTGTTACTTAGGCGACAGAAAGAAATAGATATATTGTTCAACAAATATCGTCACGCTTTCGCCGAAACCATGAAATTAAAAAAAGAATGCCTCGATGCCATTGCCAAAAACAGTCCAGCTATATCTTAGTTAAGTTAAGGAGTTAAAAAAATGTACGAAGTTGAAATTATATATCTCTCAATTAACAGTCAGGCGACAACAATTTGGGTTGAAGCGGATAACGACGATGACGCAAAATGCGAAGTTGAATTATTGCGAGATATATTTGATGAGTCCAATGTTGAATTTAGATTAATGGGGATGAAAAAATAATTTCGCCACGCCGGGAATACAAAAGGAATCATCAGCACGGAAGCCAATTATTAATTAAAAATGAGGACTAAACAATGTCAGGAAATAAAAGACACGTGCACGCTGATGCAATGCTTGACTATGCGATAGATGCTTCTAAGACTGATGAGCCTTGGAAATTGTGGGAACAATTATGTGTCGATAGCGAGTGGAGGACTTTGACCCGTAATCCGACGTGGGATATTGACGGCGAATATCGCCGCAAGCCAGAAATGATCACGGTCGGCACAGTCAGTTTTCCGAAGCCTGTTGATTATGAATTAAAAACAGGTGCGGAATACTGGGTGGGTTATCACGGAGGTTGTTATAGATATCACTGGGATGATGATGACATTGATATAGCTTTATTAAAAAACGGTCAGATTCATTTAACAAAAGAAGCTGCTCAGCAACATTGTGATGCATTAATTAAAATAAGTAGAGGTGAGTTTTAAATATAAACTCTTACTAATGTAGTAATCAGTTAACTTTTAATTACAGCTTAATGGCTGGGGATTATCTCAGCCTAAGCAAAGGGGTATCTATGAGTAATCAAATATTAATTGAACGTTACAGAAATCGTTTAATCGCGGCAAAACTTGATGCAATGATGAAGAAGACTCACAGTCATTGTATTGCTGTCAGTCTTAACGATGGTTCTATGTGTACTATCGAGTTATCTGGGGAAATATTAAAGACGGCTTTGCATGTGTTCTTTGAGGTCCCTGTTTATAACGAACATAAACGAGAGAAAGCCGGTAAATATATTTTAAATAGCTACAGAGATTATCTCTCTAAATACGGCGGGTTAACAAAGGAAGGCAATGATTTTATGTGTGCCCTTGTTAAGGTAATTACAGAAAGGGTTAAATACAGCGGATTTTCACCCGAATATACATTTCAGTAAATAAGGGCCAGCGAAATGAACATTACTCATTTTAATTTCTCACAGAGAGCTATTCAAAGTGAGAAAGATGAAAAATATGAAATGGCGGCGATCCTCTGGAAGAAAGTCGCTGAACACGCCAAACATCCAGCTAACCAAAAATGGGCTGAATGCCGTGCTGAACTGAATTTAAAACGCCACACGTTACATCAGCGTTATGAAGAACTGAAAGCCCGCGCCAGTCAGCACCGTAAGAAAGAATGGGCAGCCAAAAAGCTTGCTGCTGCACTCAAGGTCCATATGGATAAAGAGGAGGCATCAGCATGAAAAGCTTTCACGAGTTAAAAGAGAAAGCCAAAGAGCTTGAAGAACGCGGCCTGTTTAGACGCGCAGCCAATACCTATAGCGAGGCTATTGACTGGGCGCTGACGGATGAAGAGCGCGAATGTTGTGCTCTTGATGCCAGTCGTTGTTCAAGAGAAGCCCGGTTACCAAATAGAGCGGAGGGATTGTAATGAGCTGTCAAAACAAACCCCACACAGCCGGTGTGACTTCTGTTAGCCGGGAGCCCAGAGTCACCCACAATCAAGCGGCCATGATGGGCAGCCGTGAAATTGCGGAATTGACAGATAAGCGCCACGATAACGTTATTCGTGACATCCGGGAAGTTCTGAAAGCCGTCTATAGCGTTGAATTCGATTCCTCATTTTTGAGGAATCATAGAAATCAACAAGTTATGTTTACTGCCGGGATTACTGTTGCTGTTGATGAGAGGGGTTTTATCAGTGAAATTCTCCTTGATCGCCGGAATACCGAAATTCTGATAACCGGATATGACGTAAGACGTCGTGCCGCCATCATTGATCGCTGGTTTACTCTGGAGTCTGGTGCCACAAAACCAAAATCTCAGGCTGAACTTAACCTTGCCTACGCCTTAGCACAAGTAGAACAGGAACGCCGCCTTAATCAGGTTGAAGAAAAAGTTGAAGAGGTTTCTGAAACCATTGAGCAAATCAAGAAGGGAGCTATTCCCACAGGTTGGATTGGGTTCTCTCTGGCTGCGACTGAATCAGGATTAACCAATGCCAAGTGCCGTACATTGGCCGAACAGTACAACGTACCAACGGACAGCATCATCATCATGACACCAGACGGCCAGCCTCGCCCGATGAAAATCATATTTAAAGAGGACTTTATGAGCACGTTCCGTCTGATGATGAGCGAAGCTGAGCAACGTAAATCCAAATGGCATCACCCAAAAATGGGGCTGTTTCAGGTTATCGGGTGGGAGGAAAAGCAATGATTATTCGTTCATGTCTATTACGTGCTGCATTGGTGTGTGTCGCTAAAGATGATCTGCGCTACTACCTTTACGGATTACACATCACTCCCAAATACCTGGAGTCAACAAACGGCTGCGTAGCTTTACGGTTAGAGCACGGCGTTAACACTCGCCGCAAAGCTATCGTTCAATTTCACGGAAGAGTACCAAGGAAAGCAGAAACAACGGAACTGCATTTCACCAAAGAACCTTATGCCGTGCACAGGAGTATTACCGGGGTGAGAGTTGGATTTACCGCTCTATCAATATTGGATGATCGTTTCCCTGATTTAGAGCGGATTCTTCCAAAGAAAGTGGAAAATGTTATCCCTCACTTTCAGGCGCGTTACCTAGCCTATCCTTACAAAATGTTTGGGGCTGATACAGATCTTATCACTGTTTCTATGTACCCATCCAGTATGACAGATGGTTGCTTAATGAAGTTTGGCGACAACATCAATCAGCGTTATGGCAATCCTCAATTTATTGTCATGCCGTGCCGGGTGTAGGAGTCATTGCGATGAAAATCGACTATCAGGACAAGGGCAGCACTGCACAAATCGTCGTTACCAGTTTCATCACTGAACGCCGCAAACACAACCGTTGTATCGATGCCGCCCTGTTAATGGTACCTGTTCGTGCCTGGTCTACTGGCTTTCTATTAAGGAAAACCACTATCACCGGCAAAACAGCTCACATATTGCGGGCCTATAAAATCATTTGCAGGGAGAGCGAACAGTGACAGAAGAGCACAGCCAGATAGCAGATACCGATGATGAACTGGTCAGAACGACATTCCATATCGATGATGGCAGGGACTATACACAGCAGATCATCCATCGTATGAAACGTAATTTTTACATCCATGAGGGCGTTTGCCCTCCTCTGCCACCAGCGCCGCAGGTGGCGAATGTGAAGTTAACGCCAGTTAAGAAGACTAAGAAACGTCGCAAATTACGTAACAAGGAGCAGGAAAGTGAATAAATGCCAAAAGAACGGAAATAAATTATCCGCCTGTAGCGCACTAGCAAAATCCCTTGAACTTGGTTCACCCACAAAACGCAGCAAGGGCTTATTTTTACCAACGAGGTTCATCATAAAAACCGGGGAGCCGGGCACTGATATCGTTCAGTTACATTCCGGTGAATTTGTCGGCACTGGCGTTATGGTGAATTACTGCCCTTTTTGCGGACAAGATATAGATACTGTTAGTCACCAGAGGAAAAAACAATGATCAATAATTCACTCCACTTAACACAGGTAATCGCCTCAGCATGGGGCGATCCATCTAATATTACAGATGCAATCTGGAACGCCGGTTACAGAAAAGCTGACAGAACATCGGAAGAGATGGTATTGATGACACTTAAGGCCATCAAGGATTCTCATCACAGCGATATTCCATGTGAGTATTGGCCTAAAGATTTAGAATCCGTACTTGCTGCTGAACTGAACTTCATAATTGATGATCTTGTCTGGAGTGATAAAACAACTCCGGCAATAGTGGCAAGGATGATTTTGGAGAATGGTTATCAGAGAGGAAGTAAAAAATGACTCAACAGCTCTATATCAAAACAAAAGAACTTGCTGATCGGTATGGTGTAAAGCCACACACCATAAGGCTATGGGTGAGTAATGGGAAGCAAAAAAGGGAGGGCTTCCCAAAACCCAAGTTTAAATCCGACCAGCTGAATTTTTTGTGGCAGGATATTCTTGACTGGGAGAACGGGAAACAATTTTAGTCAACTTCGCCCACCAGAGTTCATATGCCTCCTTTTGTTCATTAAGGTAAGTGTGCTTATCGTACACTTGCCATATTCCCGGCAACTTATGACCAATCATAATTTCAGCAACGTGAGGTGGTGTTAATTCAGAAACACCAGTGCGCATAGTTCTGCGTAAGTCGTGGATTGACCAAGAGGTATAAGGATCAAAGTGAGGAGTCATCTTTTTATTGAGACCATCAATGATGTTCGCATGTGATCCCCTGGTGAAGGGTTTGCCATCAAATACAGTAAATAAATATTCACTCCCGTGATTTAATTTTTTTGCCTGCTCAATGAGTTCCTTAGCTTCTGAAATAATCGGTCTGACAAGAGGTTTTTTGGATTTTCTCCCTGTTTTATGGTTTGCAGGGGGAACGGTCCAGATATTTTTCTCATAATCAAAATCATTAACTTTAGCTTTAAATAATTCACCAATGCGACACCCAAATAACAGACATAATTTTATTATTAATGCGTTCCTCGGATTGTATTTAGGAGCATTGATAATATGAAATAGAACTACCAGTTCATCTTCACTTAATGCCCTTTCTCCCGTGTCAGTATCGGCATCAATGTCAGTATTAGGCTCCTTCCCTTTCAAATCATTGGATGCTACATCAGACAAAGGTGTCGTATGTGCCATTCCACGTCGAACAGCCCAGCGGTGCGCGGTTTTAGAATATGTCAATATACGCGTTCCGATTGATGGAAACCGTTTTGCGACTTCTTCGATTAAAGTAAGCCAGACATGCAACGTCACCTCATCGTGAGGCAATTTACCAATTTTAGGGAAAACATGAATTTCGAAAGAACGCAATATCTGGTCAGCGTTAACTTTCAAACCTTGCATTGTCGTTTTCCACCACTCTCTTACGAGGTTTTCCACGGTGACCGCGCTCAATGCAGATTCTTTTCGAACTCGTTTAACTATTTTGGGATTACGATGCTGCTCCAGTTCTCCGCGATAAGAAATCACCGAGTCACGAGCATCTTTTAAGCTCGTTGCCGGATACGTGCCGATGTCAATTCGATCCCCTTTTCCATCCCATAGATATCTAAACTGAAATATAACCTTCCCTTTGGGAGTAACGCGAACGGATAAGCCATCTCTGTCAGACTTAGTGATCATTTTTTCTTGGGGTTTGCCGCTGATTGAGCGCAGCCATGAATCAGTAATAGCCATATCAATTTCCTTAAAAAACAATACAGCTTTCAATGTAATTTATGTACGCCTGCATGTACATATTTTTCATGACACAATGTGAATATTTATGATTATCACTGACTAAGATGAACCCATGAAAAATAAATTTCAATTTAAAATCAATTAGTTAATTTAATTTTCATGACTAAAGATGATCATTAATGTTGAAGGGTGATTGCATCAGGGCATTTCTGCGACGGATGTGTTTTTGCACCAGTTCCATCAGGGCAACCCCTTTATGCGTCAGGATTTCTGCATCGCTGAGCACACTGACGTCCACCAACGGAAACGCCTGACGGTATAAGCGGGCCGCCTGTTCAGGGAGCGTAAAACAATCCAGCCACCGGTTTGAGTAAGGATACGGGCGAACCTCACCATGATAAAACAGCAGAGGTGCCACCAAAGGGAGTTCGGTATGGCCTTTTTTCAGGTGGGCCGCCATGGCTGACATGGCATAATACATCAGCCGCCAGGCCATCAACGGGTCAGGGGTAGACTGATGTTCAATCAGACAATAGATATAGCCCTGTCCCCGGGTCGTTTCAACCGAGTACAGCACATCACTGTGCAGTTGACGTAAATGCCGGTCTACAAAACTGCCGGGTTCCAGTTTCAATGTGGCTAAATCACACAACAATTGGATCTCTTCAGGCAGATAAAGGGATAAAAATTCCCTGGCCGTTTCGGGCTGCGTTAAAAAATGTTTGAATAACGCGTCATGGTGAGGCCGTTTTTCTTTCTTTGCCACAATCTGTTTCTCTGTCTTATCAGGTAGTCATTATTACTCATTGTCAAGGTATAGTATTTCTACCAAGTTACAAAAAACATTGTCTCAAATTTCCTCAGGCAAATCTTTACCGAATGCATTAATAGAAGAGCCTAAAGAATAAAATATCAGAAAATGAAAAACGATAAAATATTATATTTACAACAACTACTTTATGAAAGCTATTTATTTGAATCAGTTTTTAACTTGTATTCGCAGAATGATAATCCCTTTTTCAAAACATCGATTACTTATATTTCCGTTAATGGTGTTGTGTTTTTGAAAAAGGTTTTTTCATCGAAGCTACCACTGGCTTTACTATTGTACTCCTTATCATAAAAACTATCCCCACACATTATAAAACGGCTTATTAAATCGGGTGTTCCATTATTACCATCACAAAAAGCCCATCCAGAAGGAGCGCTATCGCCGGAGAACATCACAATTATTCCTCTGGGAAATATTTTGTTGGGATCAGTGTTGACATTGTTTGTATCTGTTGCAAGATTTTCTGGTTTAATATTAGTATCCTCTATATCGGATTGGTTATGTTTTCTTTTCATATTTATCACCATATACCCGTAATCATTGAAGATGCTTGATTTTATCCGAAATGGAGATCATTATCCTCGCTATGAAAATATTTATTACATCAGAACAAAAAATCAAATTTGAGCGTCTTCACGACACCACTCGTGATGGTCAGGTACGAGACAGAATAAAAGCGATCCTTCTGGTTTCTGAAGGGTGGAGTTCTGTGATGATAGCCCAGGCATTGCGACTCCATCAGACTACCGTTGACCGTCATATCGGTGATTACCTCAATCAGGGGAAACTTCAATCTGATAATGGGGGGTCTGATAGAATGGAATTTTCCTTTTTGGCTTCCAATTATAGAGTTGGTCGAAAACGCGCTTGTCGTTTATCAAATTCTTATTCGCTGGATGTCTAAGGTTTAGACTTCATGCTTTCTAATGTTCTGATATAGTGTTTGGGTTTTCTTAAAGGCGTTATCCTGTGCGGATTTCATCCATGTTTTGCCTTTCTCCCCGGCGATATCCATCAGTTCCGTATAATTGGCGGTGTAATTTTGTAACACTTGTTCACGTTCATTACCTTTTGCTTGCAGTGCTTTGTAGACCGCCAGACTCTCATTGACGGAATGACCACCATCAAACACTAGAAATGCTAAGGTATTAAGGTATCCTTGCTCTGCTGAGAAAGAGGAATCCTTACTGGCAATATAGTTATTGAGATGAACCATGATATTGGTTGAGCCAGATGCTCCTGTCACAACAGAGTGGCCTTGTGCCAGAGCGTTACGTTCAAAGCCTTTCGCTCGTTCAGGAGTTAATATCCGGCTAGCCGCGACTTTCCGTCCATACAGAAAGTCGTCATATTTGTCACCATAGGGCTGGTAGGGCAGAGCAGTACCATAATCATTAGTCTGTGGTTCGATCAGATTAACTTTGTACTCAAGATCAGTCCCGGCGGTAAGTTCGGTACTGGTTGAACGAGCTTTAGTAATTACATCCATATAGAAACGATCACCTTCTGTTTTCCATGAAGCTATACTCATTCCCATATTTTGACTGATCGCCATTTTCACGGCGAGAAATGGTATTTTGATTACATCAAATCCATTATCTACTTTAGTCATCATGGCCGTGAAGTTGGTAAAGGTCGGTGATTTCAGGAAGGTGGTTAATTCAGGCACTTTGCTAAACCACGGACGAACATCCTTGTTAATATCTTTAGTGAAAGCGAGCATCCGCTGATCACGTCGTTCACTGTCGGCTTCACCAGGAAACAAGGTATTCATAAACTGCTCAAATTCTTGTATCAGGAATTGTCCCATTTGCCTGGAGGTTTTCTTCGCATTTTCTGAAGGTGTTTTCACCATTTCATGGGCTAGTTCGGAATCAAACCGGCGACCAAATAGGTTATCAATATATTGCCCGGTGACTTTTTCTTTCTGGGCATCATCTTGTAACTGCTGGGCCAGAGATTGCAGCTCAGGATACGCATCTAATTGAATGACTGCATCATTAAACAGCTCGATAGTCTTTTGTGTTGTCACTTGTCCAGTGAACCAAAGTTCCTTGGCTCGTTTAATCAAAGGTTCAGCCTCTGGAATTTCAGCCTCTTCCAGTTGGGTTACAAAAGCGATAATGCTTTCACTTTCGGTTTTGGGAGCTTCTCGTTCGGCAGTAGAGTTAGTCTGGGTTAACGCCTTGATTTTCGAATTGGAGAGATGGGCAATTTCGTCTGGTGTTAAATCTCCTTTCAGACCGACCACTCGCCCAAATCCGTCGAACAATACCTGTTGTTCAAACTGTGCGGCATCTTGAGGTGTTACTGTGATCCCTAAAATCCCCGCAGACTTGGCGCTTTGCATTTGACGGTGTGCAACTAGCTTATTCATCTCAAGACGTAGATCTTTTACCTGTTCACTGCGTTTGGCAAATTCATTTGGGTTCTGCTGTTGCCAATAAAACAAGGCACCTTCGAGCTCTAATACATGCTTTTCATTTGGTTGTTCGACTGTTTTATTGAAGGTGTCACGCACAGTTTTCAGCTCTTTACTGGGCTGATCTAAATTTACTTTACCAAAGCGTCGCTTGGTGGAATCGATAAACTGTTTACTCCCTTTATTTAGTAAGGGTAGTTGCAGTTCTGATGTGTCGTTATCTATCTCTTCATCATCTTCAGTCGAATTCTTCGGATGAGTTAAAAGTTTTTTCTCTCTGCTTTTTGAATAATTAACATTTTCACTATATTGATTTTTTGGCATATTATCACCTATTAATTTATTTTGATAAGAATTATCTTGTAAAGAAATAATATACCCTATGGATTTTAAGATGCATTGCGACGGCAAGGGAGCGAGCCATCTTGAAATCTATTGGGTATAGTGAAAAGTATTCATCTTTGGTTTTGTTATATTAGCGATTGTACTGTAACTAAGATGTTAATTGAATACGGGGTACTTCAACCACATCATCATAACGTTTGCGTTGGTTGATATCGTCGGCCTGAGCGGTAAAATGATTATTTTCATCTACCTTGAGGGCCGGTAATCCAAGACGATGGGTAATGCCTGGTAAAAAGTGATCAATACCTTTATGGGATTGCAGATGAGCCTTACCATAGATGGCAACGAACTTCTCTCCCGCAGGCAATTGTTGTAAACGCTCAACTGCCACATTATTAGCCGCACCGGCACGATACATCAGGCCATGCTGTCCTTCTGTAGGGCGAGTTGTGCTGTTGTTATCTAGTGCAATGATTTTCATCTGCTTGCTTCTGGCCTGTTCAAACAAATTCGTAGATAAATGTTTGGTCTTAAGTATTGCGTCTAGCTCAGCGGGCATGGGTTCATTCTCACTTGTCAGGAATTTATCTATCAACGGTTGAGCTAAATCTGAGCGTATTATGGAGATGCTTAAGTCCATGCAGAATTCCCTGATAGGAAGGACCAATAGTTTTATCGTACTCATATACCATATTATCACCCGTTGTCGGTAAGAGGTATGTTTGGAAATAAATACTATATGGATTAAATTAATGTTTCACTGTGTTAGTTTGATTAATACTAACACGGAAAAATAAAATAAATATGTTAAAAATAATTAATTTTAATAAATAATTATTTTTTAGGCGAGTGATTGTTTGTTATTTTTTTATGAAAATAATTTTAAATTCCAATTAACTTATCAACATTTTCTTTAGAAACAACAATACCGACACCATTTATCTGAATAATAGCTTCTTGGCTATCTTTCAATTTTAAAAGCGAATATTTTATTTGTGGTAAATAAGTTACGCTAGTAATACAGGAAACTTCAATAATAACACTTTCGTTTTCCTGATTTTGATTATTTTCTGTATCAGGTTTGGTTGTCAGATTCACTTTAGCAAGGGCAAGACGTACATATTCTGTGCCACCTAATTCCGTGCATAATTTATCTATTAAAGCCTGGTTGATTTGTGAATTATCCAGACTGGGTTTTTGATCCACAGAAGCGGATATTTTACTGGATTCATCATTTGTGCTGCCTGATTATCTGGTTGACTGTCTGGACTGGAACCGTCGTTTGACGGCTTATTTCTACCAGACAAACTACTTTTAATTTCGGCTGATTCAATAAAATTGATAACTCAACAGCATTACAGGCGGCGGGACACGTCGTTTCTGCCCACGGAGGCCAGCGTCAATCCGTCATAAAGACGGTGGCGGCCTGAGAAGTGGGAAGCCTCGCCGTTTTTTACGGCGGGGAGCAGTCACTCATAGAAAATTTCAAACATCATTTTTAGCCGTTGACGAGTTTCTGGTGGCTTCAAAATCCTGCTCAACGTCAACGGCTTTTCCTGCATTAAGTTGGTGGATTTTATCTGCCGATAATAGGGCAGTATCCCACCCCCATTTTCACCAAAATGTGATCTGTGACAGACGTAGAACAACAGTAACGCTTAACAACAACCCCGCTAAATTTATTAAATATATTTATAAATAATCACTTCTAACTAATTGACAGAATAAAATCCTTTGGTTTTTTAATGAGCTATATCATTAATTTTAATCGATATTCACGATGGAAATTAATATATTTGATAGTTTTTAACGATCGATAGTATGATTTTTGAACGATTTAAACAATTTTATTTTTCAAATTATAACGCATAAGATTTATTTCAATTTGAAATATTTAAATTTTATAAATATTTTGATTAATGTGATTATAACGTATATGTTTTATTCATTTTTGTAAGCATGTGAGTTTTCAGTTCAAGCGGCAGTTCTGAAGTCGTGCATTGTAGCGCGTCTATCATTTTGATTTTGGAGTTATCAGCATGAATAAGAAAGTCAGTGTGTTACTCAAAACCAAGCGTCAATCGGGCTTTACGCTGATTGAAGCGTTGGTTGTGATGATTGTTGGTATTGTGATATTAGCCGCAGCCGCAGCGGGGATTGGTAAGTTGTTCCGGGCTTCGGAGATTTCAACAGAGTCGTCGAATATTACTCAGATGGCAGCAAATTTGAAATCAATTAAAAACGGCGCCAAAGGCTATGACAGTTTGGATAACAAGATTGCCATCCATTATAAGGTTGTTCCGGCCAATATGACTCAGGATGGCACCAGCGGAATTATTTTTAATAGTTGGAATGGCAAGGTGCTTATTTCGCCGGGAGATGCTACCGCTCAGACGTTTAAGATTGAGTATCAGAATGTGCCTGATGAAGCTTGCCAGCAACTTTCGTTGAAGTTGCGGGTGGCGGGTTGGTCGAAAATGACCGTCGGTGGTGGTGGCGGGAAAGGGCAACAGTCGGCCACGGAAATTAAGCCGGATTCGACGTTGGCTCAAATTAATACCGCATGTAATGCCAATGATGCTAATACGGTGACGTTTATTTCTGCCAGTTAGGTCAATTATTGAGTCTTTATGTGATGTGTAGCTTGGTCGTCTTGTTGAAGGCTTCTCAAGCTGCACTTTCTGTGGTGCAGGAAAATGGCTGGTCTGCTTTGGTTTTGTTGGTGTTTCCTCACTGCTTGTTTTCCTTACTGAATGGGGCGCGTTTTGCGTTAAATATGTCGGGAGATCATCATGGTAATGGGATGGTTGCAATCTTCTGCGGGGTGTTTGGTCCTGGCGTCGGGGTTGCTGGGGTTGTGTGTGGGCAGTTTTTTGAATGTGGTGATCTGCCGTCTGCCGATCATGATTTTCTCTGAAATCAATAATGAGGCGGCTGGCTTTAATCTCTGTTTTCCCCGTTCACATTGTCCACGTTGCCGTCATGTGTTAGCGGTCCGCGATAATATTCCGCTGTTGAGCTATTTATGTCAGAAAGGGCGCTGTCGATATTGTAACGGGATAATTTCAATCCGCTATCTGCTGGTTGAGGGAACGGTGGCAGTGCTTTTCTCTTTGTTGGCTTTAGATATGGGCTGGAGCTACTCGTTGTTGGGGTTGTTGGTGCTGAGTTCTTTGTTGATAGCGTTGGCGGTAATTGATTTCGAGTATTTGTTGCTGCCGGATCAACTGACACTTTCTTTGTTGTGGCTGGGGCTGCTGTTCAATCTGCAATCCGCCGGATTTGTGGCACTGCCTTTGGCAGTGAGTGGTGCGGCTTGTGGATACCTGTTTTTCCGGCTGGTTGAGTGGATAGCCCAACGATTGACTCAACGTGATGCATTGGGAATGGGTGATGCCAAATTCCTGGCGGCGCTGGGTGCCTGGTTGGGGGTGGAAGCGCTTCCATCAGTGGTTTTGCTGGCGGCAGAGTTTACGCTGATAACTTATCTGGTGATTCGCTGGCGACGCAAAATTAAAACGGTCCCACAGATACCTTTCGGGCCAGGTTTGGCGATGGCGGGATTACTTGTGGCGTTTTTCCATCGATAGCCGGATATGAGCTCGGCGCAGCGCTCTTGGGTGGAATCTCTTTTGGGTAAAGAATTCATCGGATGAAATAAATGTTCATACTTTTAAGAAGGGCTATTTATGCATGTTATGCATGATGAATCTGTGTCCATATTAATGATACGCCGCCGTAATGCAGGTTTCACTTTACTGGAAGTGACGGTTGCACTGATGGTGCTGGCGTCAATGATGGTGGTTGGTGTGGTTTATCTGAACAGGCAGAGTGATATGCTGGTTAATCAGGTGGTTGCCGGGCAGATCCAGCATCTTGGCGATGCAGTGGCGGATTATGTGAATGATAATTACACCGCTTTAAGTCAGGGGCCCACTCCAGCGCCGATCAATTGGGCAGAAATGCTCCCCTATTTGCCCCCGGGACTGGACCAAAATACGGTCAATCCGCTGGGTCAGAAATATGATGGCGTATTACGTGTTGTTATGTTGTCTAATGGCAAGAAACGCATTGATCCGTTGATTTACACCGTTCCGGCAATGGCTGACGGCAAGCCGCCGGATGTTGCGGGTCATTCTATGAAAATCGCGCAGTTGATTGGTGTTGGCGGTCTCTACCTGGATTACAGGGATCGTGACAGTCATAATCCGGCCACTTATTGGAACAGCTACGGTCAGGTCAATGCGCCTGAATCTTTTGCCGGTTTCTTCCATGAGCAACCTAATGAAATCGGACGCATTTTTTATGCTCCGTTCATCCGGGACGCGTCAACCTATGGACCAGGGACATTAGCCGGTGACTTGCTTCACCGACAAAAAATAGACGCTCATCCTGAGTGGAATCGGATGGAAACCAGCATCAATATGGGCGGCAATAGACTTGATCAGGTGGATACGCTGTCAATGCAAGGTGCTGGTGTTGTTAATGGTGTGAATAAGATGGCTTTTTCTTCCCGTTTTCAGGAAAAACAATCTTATGTCGCGCAAGGTGATGATGGGGAAATTGTTGTCAATCCGGCGCATGGTACGTTGTTTATCCTGGATGGTAACGCCAGTTCTAATAGGAAAGGTACCTTGGCCGTTGGTGATGTCCATGCAGATAAGGATGTGGTTGTTGGCAACAATTTAGTGATAAACACCAAAACCGGAAGCTTAGCTGGTGGGGATTGTCCAGCATTGGGTAATGTCTCCATGAGTAAGGAGGGAGAATTGTTAGTGTGTCAGCAAATAAGCGCCCGTATTCCGGCTTTGCAATGGAGAGAGGCGACCGGAGGCGGTGGGAGGTTGTTTGCGAAACAGGCGGGCATCGGCAGCGGCTATTGGTCTGCGGCGGGGGTGAAACCTGAATTGACGGAGGAGATAGCGACCTATTACGCCAGCAGTGGTGGTAAGGCAAACCGTCAGCCTTTCTTCAATAATTCGGATTCTCCGGTGCGAGTCACCGCCTCCACGCCACCGCTTTCTGATGGTTATCATACGCGTTGCGTATTAGCCGTGTATGAAGCGGATAAAAATGGTAACAGTCAACCATCTGATTTACCGCTAATTTTTCAGGATTCTGGATTGACGGATTATCTGGAAGGTCGTGCCAATATACACCTACACAATGCCGGGTCTTGTGCTGTGACATTCATTGCCGGGCCGCACCGCAAATATAACATTACCAGCGTATTTCATTCTGCTAAAAACAGCGACCATATTTGGGAAGTGATAACTGGTGATCAGGTGCCTCCCGTGCACCTTATTATTTGGAATTAATGAGTTTGGTTTAGTGAATTTCTGCTGTCTTTAACTTACAGGAGAACAAAAATGTGGTCATTAGCTATTGTTGGGATCGTCATCGTATTTTTTATGCAGCTGATTTTCGGCCAGTTATTGCATGAAGTCCGTGTGCAATCGGTGCGTGCCAGAACGGATGTGGCTGCGTTGTTTCGTAGTTATGCTTCAGCCAGTGAGCAACTGCTTAATCATCAGACTCAGGGAGAGGTCAAGCGCCGGAAGATGCGGCAGGTATTGACCGCAATGCACATGGAGTGGGTGAACACCGATGCTTGGTGTGACAGCTTCTCTGGCAAGTCTGGCAAGTGTCTCTGGGGAGCATTTATCTCAAGGTCGCATGTCTATATTTTCCGCAAAAATATCAGCTACGGTGACAATGTGTTGCTACATGGCGCTTTTGCGGAATTACTGAGATGGGGGGCGGAACCCGATCAGATTGGTTTCAAGCACGGTTCCAGTCTGATTGACGGCAGGGGAAAACGAATAGGCAGCCCGCTTGCCAGGCAATTACCCGATGGTGTCCGGAAATTTGTGTCTGACGGCGCGCTGGTGGAAATACTGTAATTGCTGTTCGGTAAGTGGGATTTTTAGGGTAACTGACGGATTAATAAATTGTTTGGCTGCTTCTTTTTCTTTGGAAAGATCTAATGAACAAAATAATCGCATATGTTTTTACGGCTCTTGTTTGTATATCGAATGTCGCCGTTTACGCAACACCTGTGCCAACGCGGGCTCCTTTGGCTGCGGTGTGGATAGCAACTCCGGGGCAAACTCTGCGTGATGTTACGCAAGCATGGGCGAGCAGGTCCGGCTATGAAGTGGTATGGGATGCCTCTTATGATTTTCCGATCCGGGCTGGCCTGCGTTTCAATGGTACGTTTATTCAGGCGATGAGTGAGCTATTCGACGCTTACACGATGGCGAACCGTCCTTTTACTGTTGATATTTATCAGGAACAGCGGCTTGTTCATGTACAGGCTCAGGGGTAATAACATGTATATCCAGTTTTTGACGTTCCCCAGATTGATATTGCTGTCTTGCATAGCTGCTGGTCTGTCAGCTTGTGCGGCAATCAACAAGGTCGATCAGCAGGCGGATACTGAGATGGCGAATGCGACCGAAATTATTAAGGGCTTGCGCAATAGTGCTGCCGCCACTGCGGTGCATGTTCATGAACATGGTTATTGGGTGTCAACCAAGGAGATCCCATCGAAGAAGGAGAGTGAAACCGTCTCCTGCAACTTGACCTTGCAGGAAGCAGAGCCAATGACGTTGAATGAGTTTGCCGGCAAGATCAAACGCATTTGCGGTGTACCGGTAGTGATCAGCGCTGATGCGCGGCTTGCGGCGTATCCCAGTTCGTCATCGGGTGAAAAGGGAAGTGAGCGGGGGGTGGTGGTTGTCAATTCAGGTACACAGCCAGTATCTGAAGGTAGTGAACCGGAAGCGTTGAAAATCAATGTGAATTGGCATGGATCTCTGGCGGGTTTGCTCGATTCAGTCATTTTATCATCAGGGTTGCATTGGAAAGTACATAATGGCGTAGTGTCTATTTTCAAAACAGAGACGAGGGTGTTTCAAATATATGCATTGCCGGGTACGGATGCGTTGTCTTCCAGCGTGACCGCGACGACCAGTGCGACGTTCGGTGGTGGAGCCGGTGGGACTGATAGTGGTAACAGCGGTAGTACTCAAACCCTTGCGACGTCTTTGACACGTTCAGTGATGGATGAGATCCAAAAAACGGTGTCAGGGATGCTGACGCCGGATGAAGGTAATCTAACCTTGTCTATGGCAACGGCATCATTGGCGGTAACCGACTCACCTGAAATACTCGACAGAGTGAAGGATTATATTGATCAGCAGAATAAATTGCTGACTACGCAGGTGGTGCTTAATGTCAAGATCCTTAATCTGACGTTTGATCGGGATGATCAGTATGGTGTCGATTGGTCGTTGGCTTATAAAAGCGCTCACATAGGATTGGTTGATAAGAACTCAAGTGCTATTGATGAGGGAAGTATCAATACGAATATCCACATTCTCAAAGGACCCTTCAGTGACAGCACTTTGCTGATTAAGGCGCTATCGGCTCAAGGCAAAGTATCCATAGTGACTCAACCCTCTGTTACCACATTGAATTTGCAGGCGGTACCGATGCAGGTGGCAACCCAGACCGGTTATGTTTCATCAATTTCTAGCACGCTGACACCACAAATCGGGACTTCGGTGGGGATTGAACCCGCGACAGTGACGACCGGTTTTAATATGTTGATGTTGCCTTATGCCATGGCCGACAAGCAAATCTTGTTGCAATACAACATTAGTTTGAGCGATTTGAAAAAGCTGGCGAAATTTGGCAAGGAAGAGACCGGTCAGGTGCAATTGCCGACAATAGATTTACGTGCATTCAGTCAGAAGGTGCGGCTGCATTCAGGTGAAACCCTGGTGCTGTCAGGATTCGAGCAACAGTCGGATACCAGTGAACGCAGTGGCTTGGGTAGCCCGGATAATCAGTTCCTGGGGGGAAGTCGCGAGGGTAAAAGGAATCATAATGTGATCGTGGTCATGATTACCCCTATAGTGGTAGATTGAAAGTTGACCAAGACAGAGACAGACGTGGAGCACGTCATGCAAATCAAGTTATATGGTAAGACTCTGGTGGCAGGCATCATCTGGCGACCACCGGTAACTGTGTTAGCGCGTTCTAGCATGCGCAGAAATGGGATTGCGGCGGGGTTTACCTTGGCTGTCCGGCATCGTGTCGGGCAAGGTATTCAGGTCGGTTATATACCCAAGGAGGCTGGGGCGCCGGGTAATTATTCATTGGCCGCGGCCCTTGCCAAAGTGGTAGATAAACCTAACTGGATAGGTGCGTTTCGTTTGTCTGATGGGCATTATGCGTTAGTCGCGGTACATCAGGGTGCAATAATGGCTGGGCGTGACTTGATCGGACCTCGCGAAGAGATCGAAGCGAAGTTGCGTGATACGGTCCAGTTGGTAGAGGGCGCTAACGGGGTATGGAATGCGATTTATGCACCGAAAGAGTTTGAATCGTTGTGGCCGGAGATGCCGTTGGTGCAGTTGTTGCCGAAATCCGCATTGAAAAAATCTGTCGGTCAGTTGGAAAGTTTAACGGGTGAAATGTCGAAGTATCAAATTAAGCTCTTTGGCATGACCACGGGTTTGGTGCTTTTGCTGGCTGGTGGCTGGTGGGGGTGGCACATCTATGAGCAGAATACGGTATTGATCATCCCCGATGTACCCCATGAAGTGGAAATTCCACCGCCGCATCCGTGGCTTACACAACCACGAATGGAATGGCAGTTCTCTGTATGGAAGAGAGCCTTAGCCAGGGTTCCCTTATCCCTTGCTGGTTGGCAGGTTGAATCCATTCTCCTGGATACTGATACGGTTTCCGTGAGTTACCAGCGTCATGAAGGGATGCCGATCAATATTTTTCAGGTTGCTGCTATCAATATATTCCGGTCTGGCCCTGTGATTTCCAATGGGGGAGAGCAGGCGCAGGTATTGATACCGTTCAATCAGCAGAATGAGGATCTGCCGGAAGGCGACGATGACGCATTGCCGTCGTCAGATCAGGCGCTGATTGGGTTAATGTCTTATTTCCAGGCATTGGGTTTGTCTCCTCCGGTTTTAACTGAAAGCGTTTCTGTTCTGCCATCCGCTCCTCCTACGGTAGAAGGAGAGACTCATGTGTGGGCTAACCCTGACTGGCAGACTTATAGCTGGACGCTCTCTTCCCAATTACCGCCGGATGCCTTGTTTTCAGGTAAGCCACTCCCTGGATTGAGGGTCACCAGTGCCAGAATTGTGTTATCTGATGGTTTTCCTCAGTGGGAGCTTAGTGGAGTTTTCTATGCAAAAAATTAGTCAGTTTATGATCAGTGTATTTGTGGTGTCGGTATTTTCCCTGGCATATGCACAAACATCACCCACTGAGATCCCGGCGGTTCAGGCAAAGCCCGTTGTGCAGAAACCGGTATTGCCGGCGGCAACGACTGACAGTGTTGCTGAACAATTGGCAAAGTTACAGACCGAGGTGATGTTACTTAAAGCTGAGACTGCCAGGGCAAATGCGCAGGCTGAACTCGATAAAATTTCCAGCGTCGTAAATAAAAGCGGTGCGGCTAATAATGATCTGCCTCTAGTTAAGTCAATCTTTGGGCGCAATAGTGCGCTGATTGCCACGCTGCGGTTTCGTTCGGGAGGCATTATGGATGTGAAAGCCGGTGATCGGTTGCCGAATGGTTACAAAGTGATCCGCATTAATAACGGTGTGGTCACTTTGACCAAACAGGGGCGATTCTATGATGTGGGACTGACTGAGACTAATGATGCATCGTTATTGGATAGTCTGGATTTAATGGTTGCGCCGCCGTTGCCGTTAAGTCGTTAATTGCTGATAGGTGGAAATTCCTATGGTAATCACAAGTTCCGATCTGCTGTGTATGGTCAGGCAGGGGGCGAAAGTGTTATCCGCCCTGAGCGGCGCACTTGAAATAGAGTTGGCGAATCGCAGTTTGATATGTCTTATTGAGTTACCCCAGCAACAGGGGCAATGTGTGCTTGCTGTGTCTGCCTCTCACCGGCTCGATCCCCATGTACTGGCTTATGAGGAAACGGTTAAAAGACACGGTTTCATTTATCAGATAGTCACCTGTGGGATGGGGAACATATTGGAGTTGTACCGTCTCAGTAAGAGTCATCATAGCCATGGGTTGGGGGGTACTGAGTCCGATGTTCAGCGTTATATCATTCGCTTAATCAGTGAAGCCACGCAGGAGCGAGCGTCGGATTTACATATTGTCGCCCGGCATAATTATTGTGAGATCCGGTGTCGTATTGATGGTTATTTGCGGCCTGTGGAGCAGTTGCGTCCGGAAGAAGGATTACGACTGTGTGCGACGATTTACCAAAGTATGTGTGACGTGGCAGAGCCGACTTTTAAGCCGATGCAGGCACAGCGTGCGCGCATGAAGGATGAATTTCTTACCGAATGCGGGCTTTCTGGGGCGCGGATTAATACCCGTCCGCTTGATCGTGGCATGTTAATGGTACTGAGGTTGTTGTATGCGGATAGCCCCGGTACGGTGTGCACCCTGAACGATCTTGGCTATTTGCCGGAGCAGTGTCAGATATTGGAAGAGCTGATGGACCATCGGGCCGGGGTCGTCCTTTTGTCTGGCGCGACTGGCAGCGGCAAGAGCACGACCCTGAAAGTTGTGATGCAGAAGTTGATAGCTGAACAAGCGGGGATTCATTTGCTCACGCTTGAAGATCCACCTGAATATGAGATTGAAGGCGCCAATCAGTCGCCCATAACCGGCGATCGTGGTGATAGCGTGGTGGTTGAACAAGAATGGGCAATGGCAATCGCTGATGCGATGCGACTCGATCCCGATGTGATCATGGTCGGTGAGATACGTGATGCGGTTACCGCAAAGATGACATTCCGCGCCGCAATGACAGGCCATCTCATTTGGACCACGATACATGCAAACGATGCTTTAGCGATCCTGCCCCGTTTGCAGGATGAGGCGGTAATGGAATCACTGCTGATGGATTCGCGGTTAGTGATTGGTTTAGTCAGTCAATCGTTGGTTCAGGTGTTATGCCCTCGTTGCAAAGTTCCCTTGCAAGGACATGAGCAGGAAATTTCCGGGCGTCTGTTAAAACGGTTGAATCTTTATTGCCAGCCGGAATCGGTTTGCCTACAGGGAGAAGGCTGTGATTATTGCAAGCAGAGCGGCATCGTGGGCCGAACGGTAGTCGCTGAAGTGGTACGTACTTCTCCGGGCTTAATGCAAGCTTATCGAACCGGTCATCATCACGGGGCAACCCGGTATTGGATGACGGAAATGGGCGGATTAAGCAAGATCGATGCACTTATTTACAAAATAAATGACGGAATCATCGATCCCCGTGCTGGAGAGCGCGTCATGGGGCCGATTATCCCCACGATCCATCAAATAGAGTAAAACACTATGTTCCTGACCGATTTTATTGAAAGACTGAACTATCGAATGGCGAAGATCCAGTTCGGTAAGAAAGCGCGGATTCGTTTCTACGGGCATCTTATTATGATGCTGGAAAATCGTGTCATGCTGATTGATGCATTACGCGAAATGTATAATGTCGCCAGCAATGAAGGCCAGAAACCCAACGGTGGTTATGCGTTGGTCTTGAGTCGTTGCTATGAATCTGTGAGCCAAGGCAGCACTTTGGCAGAGAGTTTGCAGCAATGGATTGGTCCTAATGAAGTCGCGGTGATTGCTGCGGGTGAGCGTTCCGGCGACATACATAGCGCTTTCATGGATGCGATTGCCATGATTGAAGCGGGCAACAAGATCCGCAATGCGGTTGTCGGCGCCTCTATTTATCCGGCGGTGCTGATTGGGATGATATGCGTGTTGTTACACATTGTGGCGGGTAGTTTGGTTCCCAAACTGGCGGCGGTTTCTAAGCCGGAAACTTGGGATGGCGCGGCTTATACCCTTTATGTGATGGGAACATTTGTTAATGACTATGGGCTGTATTCGCTGATATTCCTGGTGATATTGATCATTCTGTTGTCATTATCGTTGCCTTTTCTGAGTGGGCGGTTGCGAACAGTGCTTGACCGATTTCCGCCGTGGTCACTGTACAGAACCATTCATGGCAGCATGTTCATACTGAATGTCTCGTTGCTGATCCGCTCAGGGATGATGTTGCAATCGGCGCTGGAATTGCTGTTGGAACAGGCGGGGTCGCGTTGGTTGTATGTGCGTATTGCTGCCACGCTCGAACATATTTCAATGGGAGCTGGTTTTGGCGAGGCGCTGCGCGATACGGGTTATCGTTTTCCGGATAACGAGGCGATCAGTTATCTGAGGCTATTGTCACGATTGCAGGGTTTTGATCAGTCGATGGCGAAGTTTGCCCGGCACTGGTTGGATGAAACGATAGTCAAAGTTCAGATAGTCACCCGCGGATTCCTGCTGGCTTCAATTCTTATGATTGGTGGTATGTTGATGCTGGTGGTTACGGCGGTGTCTGGTATTGAAAATGCCATTGAACAATCGTTATCTCTACCATCTGCTTAACGTTGAAATGAATGATGAAAACCAGACTGGACATTGAAACTGGAACCCGTGCAGTTCAGGGAACGGATGGTGCATGTCGTGAGGAAATACTGGATGAGCTTAGACAAGCTTGCGGGCCGGTTATCCTCCAGGCGCTTGATGATAAGAATGTGGTGGAAATCATTATTAATCCTGATGGAAAACTGTGGATTGAATTGCATAACCAGAACATGAATGAAGCTCAATCCGATTTTCCGGCAGAGGCGGCGGAGCGGATTTTGCGTATTTCTGCTTCATTGCAAAAATCGGATATTGGTACCGATGTGGGCCTGATTGAAGGTGAATTCCCGTTGGGCAGGGCTCGCATTGCCGGCGTATTGCCACCGCTTGCCAATGCGCCTGCTATTGCCATTCGCAAACACTCTCCTGTTGTATTATCGCTGTCTGATTACCGGAAAAGCGGCATTATTAAGCCGATAGGCGCTACCGCCATGCGGCAGACTTCTGGGCTAGCGATCCACAAACGTAGCTTTGAGCACCCGATTGAGGCAATTTGTGAAGCGGTGATCATGCGCAAGAATATCTTGATCGTTGGCGGTACTGGTAGCGGGAAAACGACGCTGACGAATACTATTTTGCATGAGATTAGTCTGCAATGCCCGAATGACCGTATCGTGGCGATTGAGGATACAATGGAATTGCAGCTTAACAATGCTAATCGTGCACTGTTACGAACCAGTAAAGATGTGGATATGCGCCGCTTACTGCGAACGACAATGCGCTTGCGTCCGGACCGTATCGTGGTAGGAGAGATTCGCGGTGGTGAAGCTTATACTTTGCTCAAAAGTTGGAATTCTGGCCACCCTGGAGGAGTAACGACAACGCATGCCAACTCATCTGAGGAGGGGTTGCAAAAATTGGCGCATTACATTTATGAAGATGAAGCCGCACAGGGTTTTACTCCCGGGACGATCGGCTGGATGATCGCCAGAAGCGTGAATCTGGTGATCGTGATAGAAAAGATTGCGACGGAGCCGGGGCGAATGGTGACGGAAATTTGCGAAGTGACTGGGTTTATGAATGATCGTTACAACATGAATGTTTTGTGCTTGCAGAGTAATGGACACTGTGAGTTCAGGCCACGTATTTGAGGTTGGATTTGATGTTATAGATTTTTCAAAGCACAGTTTTAAATAAAAAGTTTTTAAATTTTTAAAAGGAGATTTATTTTATATTTGGTTTAATGGTTTAATGGTTTAATGGTTTAATGGTTTAATGGTTTAATGGTTTAATGGTTTAATGGTTTAATGGTTTAATGGTTTAATGGTTTAATGGTTTAATGGTTTTTGTCTTGTCTTCATTAAAATGGCTATTTTAGCGTAGTAAATGGTATGTGCATTTAGTTAATGTCATTTTTAAAATTAAAATCGTTTATTTAAATAAAATAGGTTCATTATATGATTTTAGCTTAACCCCATTTACCCATGTATATTTAAATGATGTTTAAATAGCTTGGTAAATTCATTTAATAACGCTTTGTTGTATCAATAATAATGAAAAGTCTGGCGAACTAATTAGCCTGAAAGGTTATAATGATTAAATGGGTATTTAAACGTTAATAAATCACGAAAATAGCTTGGAAAAATAACGATATGAATTGATTTTTTAAGGCATTATTTAAATAAAACCGTAAAAAACAATGCTATAGGACAGGCTAAAATAGTGTAAAACAAGTTTAAGTAGTCGTATTTAATGTATTTTATGAATGATTATTTAACTGGATTATGAAAAATTTTATCCCCAGTTGAAAACGTTATTAAAATCTGTTCCTTTTGGAAAATAGATTGTCTGGTTAACCGATTCATATTTTTATTTATCCTTTTTTACGGGGTGTGTAAAGCATTAATAAAGCCAATTATTTTTCTCATTTTCACTGATAGATTTATGGTAATCAGGTTTTAAACTGTTATTATAAGCCATTTTTTAATCTCTGGTTTTAACTGGTATAATAAGGTTTTAGTCATTGTTTTTACTTCTTTTAACATTAGCTTCTTATTAAGTTTAATCATCATGGTATATTGTGTTTTATGTTTAATCAATGTTGGTTATACTCGATTTTATCTTTATTGACGCTGTTTTACTGGCAATCCTGAGTAGTTTTTACTTGATGGTATAAAGATAGCATTTTATATTTTTTTTCGGATAATATTCTTTTTTCTGGTTTATTTTTATTTTTATTTTTATTTTTAATTTTCTTTTTATGGTTAATGGATTTCGATTAAATCTAATTAACATAATTTTAAAAATTTGTATTTACAGTTAAATTCGTCTTTTATATAAAAGCTTTAATATCTTTGTTTTAATTCTTTTAAATAGTCATGGCAGGGCAGTTAAATGCAAAATAACCGGAGGATAACATTGTCGGTGAATACATTAAACATAACAGGGAATACGCCGTTTTTAGTGATTCTGTACCTTTTCAAAATTTGGTATTAATGGGAATCTGTTTTTTTACTCTTAGCTAACTAATCACCGAAAAAAGCAGCTTTCTGATTGCCAAAAAAGGAAAACAAGTAAAAAAAGAAAGTAAACTATGTTTAAAAGATGACAAATCTGTAAAGCGATTCTTACATTCTATATTGAATGGTTTTAAGTGTACCGTTTTTAATCTGATCTCCAAACCCCGATTGCTTAAATAATTCTCTCATATCACTAACAGCACCTTTATTCGGTTGATAAGATTGTTTATTCTTCCCAACAATCGAAGCAACTGAAACCTTACCACCAATAGCACCACCAATACTGGCAGATTCTACCGCTTCTTTGGCTATCAATACACCTTTTTCCTAGGCGGGTAGCGAGTTATACAACAGCCCTAAATCGTTCCGGTTTTCTGTAGTCACAGATTGTAAACATTCATGGAATGCAGGTGGTTGAAGAAGATCATGATTTCCCTGGCAACGCCGTCGATAATTTTGCCACCGGCCTAAATTTACGAAAGGGCGAATAAACTGCGGAGATATGAGTTTCACCTGATAGCCCCTATGTTGAATATTGTAGAGGGTATCCACCCTGCCAGCGTACCGCTAACAGGGTGAGTGTGATTATTTCATTAACAGGAAATTATATAAATCTATTTACAGTCTTTTGAATGTCACAAGTATTCTTTGGGTATATTTGATACCTGCTTCTCTAACGACCAATTTTCTGGCTTGGATTTTTCGGAGTTCCATCTTGCCCCTTTATCCAACCATTTAGATCTGTAATTTTTTAGTGCTGTTAAAGTAGAGTCCTCATAGCCAAATTCCACTCCACAACAGTCACAGATATCAAATGTTGGTGAATTACCATCTTCACCCCATGGAGGCTCTAACTGTTCTGCTCCACATACACGGCATATATATAATCTATTATTTCTGCGCATTAAAGTAATCCAAATTTGTTTTATGTCCATGATCTGCCGGATTTGGCTTAAACATAGTTTTGGGCACACCATCTGCATTTTTTACTGCGAAAATATTTGTTGTTGGATTGTAATACAACGTATCTCCGTTAGCTCGAGCTTTGATTAAAGTTCCTTTTGGCGGATTTTTAACAAAATTATGGGTAGCTTCAACATATTGTTTTGAGTTTTGGTACTCAGGGAATTCATTTTTATGTTTGTCCCAGTGACCATAGGCGTTTGCTACAGGTTCTTTTTTACTTGTCTCTGTCCAAATTTGAGTTTCTTTATTTTTGCCCGAAGCTGTTGCGCTACTAACATTATTACGATTCTTCCCAACAATCGAAGCAACTGAAACCTTACTACCAATAGCACCACCAATACTGGCAGATTCTACCGCTTCTTTGGCTATCAATGCACCTTTTTCCTAGGCGGGTAGCGAGTTATACAACAGCCCTAAATCGTTCCAGTTTTCTGTGGTCACAGATTGGCTAAGACGTTGAGCGTCTTCCGCCGATAAGCCAAACATCCATCTCAGGCCACTAACGGCATCGGCTGTTTTTATTCCACCTTCCATTTCGGCCTGATAGGTTAGCGTGTATAACCCACCGCTCCCGGCACAGTCAGACAACATTTCTGCCCGTTGCGCAGCGCTCAGTTCTCCGTATTTGTTCCAAATGGCTTCGGTAGAGGTGCCTTGTTTATTGGCCTCTTGAAGTTCTCTAGTCAGATTGCAGGTATTAGTATAGAACTCAAAAGAGAGAATTGTGGATTATTTCACTGATAAATAAGTGATAATCAGTAAATAAGTCAACCCCAACCAAGGTTGGGGCTATATAGATATTATAATGATATATAATATTTTTTCATATTAGCAATTATCTCTTTAACTTCATTTTTATGAAGTTTTATTTCATAAAAATTTTGGTTAAGAATGTTTTCCCAATAACCACGGCCATTATTATCATATCTCAAAATACGTCGTTTTGCTCCGATGATTCTAACAATATTATTGTAAGAAACAGCAAATACAGAACTACCAAAGTCATCAATATTCTCTGTCGAAGCTTTATAAATATATGATGATTCAAAATCCTCAGGTATATCACTGTTACTATCAACCAGATTAGGAGATATCATACCTAACATTATGTTAAATGCTTCTTTGATTTCTTTATCAAATACATCTTTATTTTCAGGAAAAGAAACCAATGCATTTTTATCATCTAAAGAAAAAATATCCACATTTAATGTTGCGGTGGTTAGTTCATCAGGGAACATTTTTCCATTAATATAAAAATGGAATAATCCATTTTTGAATGAACTATCACTCCAATAGGGAATATATTCTACTAATATCGCAAAGCGATATGGATCACCGAAAATCATAGTTTCTACCTCCATTTACCAGGTAAGCCAAAACTTTTCTTCACATCATTAGGAATTTCTTGTCTATCTAAATCGTTTTGGTTTTCTGTAGCCACAAACTAGCTGAGATGGACTGACAACCAAAAGGGGAGCTCCCGACTCTCTGGTCGGGAGCTAATCTATTATAAAACCCGTTTGACTGCGGCCAGCCAATCTTCCCACATAGCTGGATCCGCAGGGCCGGATGAATCATCCCAGATCGTCCAATCCATTGATCCCAATAAGCAACCGATATCATCCGATTTAGTCAATTTATATTCATGCTCTAAAAAATAAAACATAGCTTTGTAAGCTTGTTCTATTGTAATCATCTTATTTTCCATTTTTACTACCTCTTGGCTTCAGCGAAGATAGTCCCGCCTGAGGATCATATGATTTAGTCGTTGATTTATTCCCTTTAATGATCGAAGCAACAGAAACTTTACCACCAATACCGGCAGATTCTACCGCTTCTTTGGCTATTAATGCACCTTTTTCCCAGGCAGGCAATGAATTATACAATAGCCCTAAATCGTTCTGGTTTTCTGTCGTCACAAACTGGCTAAGACGTTGAGCATCTTCCGCCGATAAGCCAAACATCCATCTCAGGCCACTAACGGCATCGGCTGTTTTTATGCCACCTTCCATTTCGGCCTGATAGGTCAGCGTGCATAACCCACCGCTCCCGGCACAGTCAGACAACATTTCTGCCCGTTGCGCGGCGCTCAGTTCTCCATATTTATTCCAGATGGCTTCGGTAGCGGTGCCTTGCTTATTGGCCTCTTGAAGCTCTCTGGTTAGATTGTAAACACTCATGGAATGCAGGTGATTGAAGAGGATCACGATTTCACCGGCATTAGCACCACTGTTCGCACTTTCTGCGCTATGAGTCGCAATCGCACCAGCAACGCCGCCGATAATTTTGCCGCCGGCCTGAATGCTCATCGGGTCTCTGAAAGTTTTATCCAGCGTGATTGCCGCCAGTTCTGCTGCCAATGCACCAACTGCGGCACCTTTTGCATTACCGCCACCTATCTCGGCCGCCAGAGCGGATACAGCAGCATGGCTGATCGCCTTGCCGGGTAAACCTAATATTTGACCGTTTTTCCCAATTAAATTGGCCCCTTCCGCATTAATCTGACTACCAATATTAGACAGCAAAGCCGTGGTGAAATTGTCTTTAAAGCTGCCGCCAGTAATCGTTGTCCCCAGACTGGCGCCGATAATGGACTGGCCTGCGACCCGTTGAGCCACTTTGCTCCAGTCATGATTGCTCAGTTGGGGTAAGGTGGCTTTTGCCGGATCCAGCTTCCCGCCATTTGCCGCGTTATCCCATCCCATCACCGTGTCAAAGCCCGCCAGTGCGCCGCCCATTGCCATGGACGTGAAGGTGGATTTAACGGTGTCGCTGCTGCCCATCGCCTTTAAGGTTTTGGATAAGTCTCCTTGATTATCCACCAGAGCGACCGCTGCCTGAGAGGTCAGCGCCGCCATGCCGGAAGCCGTCGCGCCGTAAGCCATTGAGCCCACGGTAGCGGCGGTGCTGACGGTCGCCCCCGCTGCCGTCGCCGCTGAACCTGCCGCGCCTGCGGCTGATCCGGCCACCGAAGCCGTTATGCCTGCGCCTGCTGTCACAGCAGCCACAGCAATCGCTATCACCGCCGAAACCACCGGGTTCAGATGCTGGCTCTTATAATCCCAGCGGTCATACGCGTCTTTGACTAAGTTCCATTGCACATCCTGACGTTCACTCAGTCCTTTCAGCCAGGCGGTTTCCGGGGTATTACCGAAGACAGAGACAACATTTTGTAACGACTGACCGTTTTGGGCTTTAATATCCGCGCTGACACCGTTGGCTGCTTCTACGGTGAGTTTTCCACCGAGATGAATAGCGGGAAGCACCCATCTATTTTCGGTGTAGCCTTTATCTGTTTGCCTGATGTAGAACCCTTTGGAATGGGTAATCGTTTGCGCAAAGGTGCTGTTTTTTACCGCTTTAAAATTAACCTTACCGTGAGTACTGGTCAGTTTGGCATTTTGATGGGTGGCGATTTTGCTGGCTTCATAAGTGCTGTCATCCCGGCTTAACAGGTTAATATCACCGCCGGCGGTAAATTCAGTCACTTTGTTCGTGACATCATGACGGGTGCGTGTGGTGGTTTTCTTTTTGCCATACCACCGACGTTTGGTCTCTGTTTTCTCATAGTGACTGGATTCTTCCATCGCCTGAGCGTACAGATAACCGCCTTGTGCCGCGATATCCATCGCCCCTTTGGCCGCCAGTTTGGCGGACTGGAAAAGAATACTGCCGGTTGAGATAACCGTAAGTATGCCGCCGCTGGTTAATTCAGTGCCCTGCTGAGTCACTGATTCGGTGAATTCCCTGCCGTTTTCCCGGTAGATGTGATTTTGCACCGATTCGAAACGCATATTACCGCCGGAGGAGAGGGTGACATCGCCATCAGAAGTCAATTGAGCGCCCACAGTGGTGAGGATCCCATTTGCCGCCATCGTCAGTTTTTTATCGCCGCGGATTTGAGCAATAATATGTCGGTCATCTTTGTTGTTATCATTAGCCTGGTTAATGACAGAATAAGCCAGGGAAGGTAATGTGATATTTCTTCCGGCGGATAATAATGTATTACCGTTAGCCTGTATCTGAACGGCTTTCCCGTTAATATCCCCGCCACTGATTATACTGATATTATTCTTTGCTGTGATCCTGCTGCCTAATACCAATGAACGTGACGGTGGAATATAATCACCCGATAGGAAAAGGCCTTCCAGTTTATGAAAAATCAATTCA